>DNGH01000099.1 GCA_003486285.1 Actinomycetota bacterium | reverse complement strand
CGGCTCCTCCAGCGTCTTGAGCAAGGCGTTCGCCGCCTCCTCGTTCATGGCACCCGCATCCTCGAAGAGGAACACCTTGTGATCCGCCTCCACCGGAGTCAGGACCGCGCGGGCGACCGTCTCGCGGGCGCGCTCGACACCCAGGCCGGTACGTCCGTCCGGCTCGACGAGGATCAGGTCCGGGTGGAGGTCGGCCAGGACCCGGCGCCGGCAGCCGGGGTCGTCCTGGCACAACAGCTGGGCGGCAAAGCGTCGCGCCACCGCCGCCTTGCCGACGCTGCCTGGACCCACGAACAGGTAGGCGTGGGCCGGTCGGACGGCCTCGGCGGCGAGCAGCTCCAGCACGTGCTCGTGGCCGACGATTCCCTCGAAGCCCTTCACCGCAGCTGCTCCATCACGGCGACGACGGCGGCGACGATGTCCGCTATCGGAAGGGTGGCATCGACGACGACGAACCGGTCCGGCTCGGCGGCGGCGAGCGAGTCATAGGCAGCGGCGACGCGATGCTGCAACTCGATCCCTTCGGACGAGATCCGATCGCGTTCGTCCTCGCGGGCGAACCCGCTCTCGGCGTCGAGTCGCAGCAGCACGATCAGATCCGGGACCACGCCCCGCAGTCCGGTCTCATTGACCTGCCGGACCACATCGATCCCGAGCCCGCGGCCACCACCCTGATAGGCGAGTGACGAGTAGTACGACCGATCGCTCACCACCAGATCGCCCCGGGCGAGGGCCGGTGCGATCACGGTCGCCGCCAACTGCGCCCGAGCCGCGGCAAACAGCATGGCTTCGGTCCAATGGTCGAGATCGTGGCCGAGCCCGAGCAGGATCTCCCGGATCGACTCCCCCACCGGAGTGCCCCCGGGTTCGCGCACCTGGGTGACGCGGTGACCCAGGCGGCTCAACTCCGCGGCCAACTCGCGAGCGACTGTCGACTTCCCCGCCCCATCGATGCCCTCGACGGCGAGGTAGCGGATCACTTCCCGGCACCCTCGTCGACGCGCTCGATCTCTGCGGTCTCGCCGAGCCCGGTGACCGTCTTGCGGTACTTGCGGAACGCCTCGACGCCGTCATCCATCTCGGGGCGCGGGGCATGGCTCAGGGCGACCAGGCTGCGGCGCACGCTCCACAGAGTGAGCAATCCGCTCGTCAGCATGGTCGCTCCGCCGAGCAGAAGCACGTCGCGCGTGCCGCTGGCGAGGATCCCCGGAAGCAGGCCATTGAAGAAGCCGGCGAGGGGCAGAGCCAGCATCATCGAGGTGAGCAGCCCGATGCGGAGCATGGAGAACAGCGCGGCGAAGGTGCGCCCGCGTATCTCGTCGCTGGCCTGTTCGTGGAGATGGGCGAACCCGAGGACGTAGGCGGCCCCGGCCCCGATGCCCATGAGAGCCACCCAGCCGATGGCACCGATGATCGTCTTGACGAACGCCGCCGCCGCCAACGAGACACCGGTGAGAACCAGGGCGAAGCCGAACAGCACGTCCTTGTACTTGAACCGGGGACCGAAGATCGTCACCAGGATGATCCCGGTGCCGGCCCCCAGGCCAAAGGCCGTCAGCAACGCCGGGAACCCTGCAGCCCCCGACTCGAGCACGTTCGTGGCGAAGGGCTTGCCGAGCACGACGATGATGCCGCCTCCGGCGAGAGCGGAGGTCATCGCCAGCACTACCGATCGCACTCGCCGATGCGATGCCACGAAGGCGACTCCGACCTTGAGATCGCGCAGCACCGCCATCGGATTCCAGCGGCGCGAGCCGGGGACCCGCTTCGGCCGGTGCACCATCGGGATCGTCATGATCAGGGCCGCCGAGATCAAGTACGACGCGGCATCGACGACGAAGGCCAGGCCCTCCTGGGTGCCGGGGAAAGCGCCCCCGAAGGTGAATTGGCCACCGAGGGATGCCAACCCCGTGAAGATCGCCGCACCCAACGGGAAGGTTCCGTAGGCAGCACTGAGCGAGAGGCTGTTGGCCTGCACCAACTCCGCCCTGGACACCAGCGTCGGCACCGTCGCCTCCTTGGCGGGCTGGAACACCAGCGTCAACGCCTCGAGGGCGAGATTGACCAGTACCAGGTACTGGATCGATTCGGCGAAGGCGAGCGAGAACACCAGGCACGCCCGCCCCAACTCGGCGATCACCATGACGTACTTGCGGTTGAGCCGGTCGGCGATGATGCCGCCGATGGCTGCGAAGAAGAGGCCGGGCACGATGCGCGAGGTGAGCGCCAGGACCATTCCTCCGCCACCGGCAAGCGCGTCCGCCAGCGACAGGGTCGCCAGCATCGCCACCCAGTCGCCGGTGCTGCTGACGAATCCCGCCTTCCACAAACGGGAGAAGGGCCCCGAACGCATCAGGGCCCAGGCAGACCGGCGGGGGGCGTCCGTCACCGGGCGAGGCTATCAGAGGAATCGCGACCCGCTACCGGGGAAGGTGTCAGGTATCAGGCATCAGGTATCAGGTATCAGGCATCAGGCATCAGGCATCAGGTATCAGGTCACAGATCGGGGGCGAACCGCTCACGAGGGCGAGTGCGCCCCAATGCTGATACCTGACACCTGACACCTGATACCTCAAGGCTCACGCGAGAAGACCCGAGCCTCCTACTGAGCAGCCTTCCCCGGCTTGACCGGCTTGCCTTCCGCTTCCAACTTCTCGCGGCGCTCGGCGAGGAGGGCCGAGGCCCGCTCCACCGTGATGCGCTCCACCGAGTCTTCGCGGCGCAGCGAGGCGTTGACCCCACCGTCGGTCACATAGGGGCCAAAGCGGCCATCGCGCACCACGACGTGCCATCCGGTCGCAGGGTCCGCACCGAGATCACGCAGCGGCGCCACCGGGCCCTGACCACGACGCCGCTTCGGCTGCGCCAGCACCGCCAGAGCCCCGGCGAGATCGACGGTGAGCAGCAACTCCTCGGAATCGAGGCTGCGGGTGTCGCTCCCCCGCTTCACGTAGGGTCCGTAGCGCCCGTTGGCGGCGGTGATCTCGTCACCGGTCTCGGGGTCGTGCCCGATCACCCGGGGAAGCGTGAGCAGCTGCAGAGCCTGATCCAGGGTGATGGTGTCGGGATGCATCGACTTGAACAGCGAGGCCGTCGGCCGCTTCTTCCCGTCGCCGTTCTCCCCGAGCTGCACGTATGGTCCGAAGCGGCCGTTGCGCACCAGCACCGGCTCCCCCGACTCCGGATGGGTGCCGAGCACCCGATCGCCGGCGGGGGCTTCGAGCAACTCCGTCGCCCGCTCCGGAGTGAGTTCGTCCGGGGCGATGTCCTCGGGCACGCTGACGCGCTGCTCACCCTTCTCCAGGTATGGCCCGAAGCGCCCGCTGCGCAGCAGCACCCCCTCCAGACCCTCGAAGGGCAGGGTGTTGATCTCACGGGCGTCGGCGTTCTCGAATGCGCGTTTCACCACATCGACGAGCCCGGGGTGGGCGTTGCCGAAGTAGAAGGCCTGCAGGTAGGGCACCACTTCGCGCTGCCCGGCGGCGATCTCGTCGAGGTCCTCCTCCATGCGCGCGGTGAACCCGTAGTCGACCAGATCGGTGAAGTGCTCCTCGAGGAGGCGCACCGCAGAGAAGGCGGTGAACGTCGGCACCAGGGCCGTCCCCTTCTTCCAGACGTAGCCGCGCTCCTGGATCGTCTGGATGATCGAGGCATAGGTGGAGGGCCGGCCGATGCCCAGGTCTTCGAGCCGCTTCACCAGCGACGCCTCGGTGTATCGGGCCGGTGGCTTGGTCTCGTGACCCGACACCTCGAGCCGGTCCGCGACGGCGCGCTCCCCCTCGGTCATCGCCGGAAGCCGGCGTTCCTGATCCTCCAGCTCCGCATCGGGATCATCCGAGCCTTCGACGTAGGCGCGCAGGAATCCGGGAAAGGCGATAACCTTTCCCGACGTGGCGAACTCGGCATCGCGCCCCGATGCTCCCGCCCCACCGAGGCGAACCTGCACCGACTCACCGGTGGCATCCGACATCTGCGAGGCCACCGTGCGCTTCCACACCAACTCGTAGAGCGACGCCTCATCCTTGGTCAATTGGCGTCGCACCTGATCGGGGATGCGGAACGCGTCGCCGGCGGGACGGATGGCCTCGTGGGCCTCCTGGGCATTCTTGACCTTGGAGGTGTAGACCCGGGGTGAATCGGGCACGTACTCCCGCCCGTACAACTCGATCACCTGCGAGCGAGCCGCCGCGATGGCACTCTCGGACAGCGACACGCTGTCGGTGCGCATGTAGGTGATGTAGCCGTTCTCGTAGAGGCGCTGCGCCACGCGCATCGTGTGCTGCGCCGAGAAGCGCAGCTTGCGGCCCGCCTCCTGCTGCAGCGTCGAGGTGCGGAACGGCGGATAAGGCGAGCGGCGGAACGGCTTGCGCTCCACCGATCGGATCGAGAACTCGGATGCTGCGAGGTCGGTCACCACCGCCTCCGCCGCGGCGCGGTCGAGCACCACCACGTCCTCGCGGGAGACTCCGCCCTCCCGGTCGAAGTCCTTGCCGGAGGCGACCCGCACCCCGCCCAGGGTGCTCAGGGTGGCGCCGAACCCGCCCGCCTCCACGGTGAACTCGCCGGCGACGTCCCAGTACTGGGCGGCGCGGAACCGCATCCGCTCCCGCTCGCGCTCGACGACGATCCGGATCGCCGGGCTCTGCACCCGGCCCGCCGACAGCCTGGGGCGGACCAGCTTCCACAGCACCGGCGACACCTCGTAGCCGAAGAGGCGGTCGAGGATGCGACGGGTCTCCTGGGCATCGACGAGACGGCGGTCGAGTTCCCGGGGGGACTCGACGGCATGGTGGATCGCCTCGCTGGTGATCTCGTGGAACACCATGCGCTTCACCGGGATCTTGGGTTTGAGCACCTCGGTGAGATGCCACGCGATCGACTCGCCCTCGCGGTCTTCGTCGGTGGCGAGGTAAAGCTCGTCGGCACCCTTGATCAACTTCTTGAGATGACCGATCTGCTTCTTCTTGTCGGCCGGCACCACGTACAGCGGCTTGAATCCGTTGGCGGTGTCCACGCCGAGGCGGGCCCACGACTCCTTCTTGTGCGAGGCGGGGACGTCGGCGGCATTGCGCGGCAGATCGCGCACATGGCCGATCGACGACTCGACCACGTACCCGTCTCCGAGGAACCCGGAGATGGTGCGTGCCTTCGCTGGTGATTCGACGATGACGAGTTTCATCGACCTTTTTCGGGGGTTGGGGATCAGCCGGACCCATGCCGGCCGCCGCTAGGTGTACGCCTGCCGACCGACGGTTGTCAAGAACCCTCGCTCCCGGGCTCATCGGCGGCAATGGCCCCCAACCCAACAGCAAACCGCCCGGCAACGGCTTCCCACGAATACTCCCGTTGCACCCATTGGCGTCCCGCGGCACCCATTTCCCGGGCCCGAGCAGGATCGTCGAGCAGCAGCCGCAGCGCCGCCACCAGGGTGTCGGTGCCGTCGACGACGAAGCCGGTCCTACCCGGGAGGACTGTCTCGGGAGAACCACCGGAGTCACCGGTGACGACGGGCAATCCGGAGGCGGCCGCCTCGAGATAGACGATCCCCAGTCCCTCCGCCTCCAGTCCGAACCAGCGGGATCGGCACGGCATGGCGAAGATCGTGATCTCCCGATACAGGGCAGGCAGCGCCGCGTAGGGAACCGCCACCTCGAATCGGGCCGGCACGCCGAGACGCGCCGCCCGACGGCGCAGCGACTTCTCGTCGCGCCCCTTGCCGACCAGCAGCACGGAGACCTCGCGGCCCTCGGCGCGGAGCGCCGCCACCGCATCGAGAACCCGGCGCTGACCCTTACGAGGGACGAACCGCGAGACGCAGCCGATCACCGGGACCTCCGGGGCGACGGCACCGGGAGCGAAGTGCGGCTTGAACCCCGCCCCGACCACGAGCGGCGGCCGTTTCACCAGGCGGCTCACGCGACCCGCGGTGTAGGCCGAGACGGCGAACAGCGCATCGGCGCGCCGCAGCGGGTAGCGCACCAATTGCCGCAGCAGCGGGAACGCCGCCGGGAGCACGATCTCGGCGCCGTGGCACAGGACGCCGTAAGCCACTCCGGTGTCGCGCCGCAACCGCGGCCCGAGATGGGCCAGGGGGTGGGGGGCGCCGAAGAGGATCGCATCCGGGGCGAACTCGGCGACGTGGTGGGCGATCCAGCGTCGGGTCCGTCGCGTCGGCCACAGGAAGCGGCGATGGCCGCGGAACACCCGGGGATCCTCGGCGGCGCCGGCATGACGCGGGGCCAGCACCCGCACTTCGGCGTCGATGGCGGCCACCAGGCCGCCGAGGTACTGCTGGATGCCGCCCGGCTTCGGGGGGTAGTCGTTGGTGACGAGGAGGATCCTCATCGCAACGGAAGGTTGTAGTCGACCAGACGCATCCCTGCAGAGGTGAGTTGCACCCGGGTGAGGCTGGTGTTGGTGGGCAGACCCAGCGACCGGTAGCGCGGCCAGGCCAGACCCACGACTCGCGCCGCCAGGGCCCAAATCGATCCGCCGTGACTGAACAACGCCAGACGCTCGCCGGGATTGGACTCCACCAGGCCGCCGACCGCTCGGGCCAGGCGCAGGCCGGTACCGGCAAAGGTCTCGCCGGTGCCGCCGCGAGGGAGGTCGGCACCGCCCTCGAACACGGCCCCCCACTCGGCGGCAAAGGTGTGTTCGATCTCCGACGTGGTCATGCCCTCCCAGGCTGCGAAGTCGAACTCCACCAACGCCGGCTCGAGGCACGCGGTGAGCCGATGGTGCCGCGCATAGGCCTCGGCGGTACGGCGGGCCCGCTCCAGCGGTGACGCGAACACCCGGGTCGCACCGTTGTGCGACTCGGCAAATCGCTGCACCTGGTATGTGCCGTGGTCGCTGAGCGGCCCATCGGTGGTGCCGTGCCACCGCCCCTCGAGGTTCGCCACCGTCTCGCCGTGCCTGACCAAGGCCACCGTGTCCGGTGCAGACGGTTCGGGAAGGGCGTGCCGGGCGTCGTTGTAGCTGTGGAGGTGGAACAGCTCGTGAGAGGCGATCACCTCCGTCACCGAGGCGTTGCGGACCCGCTCCAGCGGCCAGGTACGACCCCGACCCGCGACCTGCAGCCCCGAGCCGACGACCGAATGCACACTCCCGCCGTGAGTGAGGACCAACACTCGCGAGCCCGGAGGCGTGCGATGGATCAACTCGGCGAGGGCCACGGCCACGCGCGCCGCGAACTCGTCCCAACTCTCGCCGCCACCCATCTGCACGGGACGCCCCTCACGCAGCGCCGCCGACTCCTCGGGATACAGGCGATGAACCTCTTCACGGGTCAGCCCCTGCCAGCGCCCGATGTCGATCTCCCGCCACAAGGGATCGGGCGTGGCATCGAGTCCCGCCAGCTCCGCGGTCTGCAGGGTTCGGGGCAGATCGGAGGAGAGCACGAAGTCGAACTCCTTGCCGGCGAGCCGCTCCCGCAGCGCGAGCGCCTGCTGCTGCCCGCGTTCGGAGAGCAGGTGATTGCCGTGCCCCTGCCAGACGCCGTTGGCGTTGGCGTCGGTCTCGGCGTGACGAACGAAAGTGATCTCGATACTCAGGGGTTGCTCCGGAAGCCGGCGGCCAAGGGTAGACCGCCGCTTCGGCCTGGTCGTCTCAGTCGAGCAGTGGGGCGAAGGCGGCCGCGACCGCGGCGGCGAACACCACGAGCGCCATCACCGCAGGAGCCACGACCTCGCGCCAGCGCTCGCCGAGGGTGTCTGCGGCGACCACGGCGCGATGAGCCCGGGAGGTGGCGCCGCCATACGCACCGGTCTCGATGAGGCGACGCACGTTCTCCCATGATCCCGCGGCAACGACCAGAGCGAACGCCGCCCCGGTCCCGGCGGCGAGCACGCCGGCCAGGAGCACCCCCAGTGCCACGCCGTCGATCCATCCCAGACCCACGGGCACGATGCCCATCCCGGCGGTGATCAGCGTGCGCCGCAGCACCGCGCCGGCGGTGGGGCTGGTGGAGGATCCCGAGCGGTGGGGTCCCGGCGCCGGTTCCCCAAGATGCGACGACCAACCGACGGCGTACCAGGCCGCAGCCACTCCCCCGATCGCCCCCAGCATCACCCAGATCCCCGGCGACTCGGTTCCGAGACCTGCGGCCCGGACCAGGGCGAGCAGAAGCGAGAAGCCGACGAGGGCGGCAGCCGCGGTGAAGCCGCCCCGCGAGATCGCCCCGGCTGCGCTGGCGGAGGCGGCCCGGGCTTCGGCGG
>DNGH01000197.1 GCA_003486285.1 Actinomycetota bacterium | reverse complement strand
CGTCTGGCGTCTGGCGTCTGGCATCTGGCATCTGGCATCTGGTTTCTGGCATCTGGCATCCACCTCATGACACGCCGAGCCGACCGCGTTTTTTACAACGGGCGGGTGTTCCGTGCGGATGCGGCGCGTTCCTGGGCCGAGTCGATCGCGCTGGGGGCGGGACGGATTCTGGCCGTCGGCGGCTGGTCGGAGGTGGCCCCCCTGATCGGGCCCGACACCGAGGTGGTGGACCTCGATGGCAGGTTCCTCGGCCCCGGATTCCAGGATGCTCACATTCATCCTCACACCGGTGGCCGGCGGATGCTGTCGTGCGACCTCACCGACTGCGGTGATGCCGCTTCGGCCCTCGAGGTGATCGCGGCGTACGCCGCCGCCCACTCCGAGGCGCCCTGGATCCACGGTGGGGGCTGGCAGTTCTCCTGGTTCGATGGCGGCATGCCTGCGGCGACGCTGCTCGACCGGGTCGTCGCCGACCGACCCGTCTACCTGCGCGTCGCGGATGGCCACGCCGCCTGGGCCAATTCCGCGGCCCTGGCCGCCGCCGGCATCGATGCCGGCCATCCCGAGCCACGGTTCGGCCGTATCGAGCGCCTTCCCGACGGCAGTCCTCAGGGCACCCTCCAGGAGGAGGGGGGCATGGCGCTCGTGGAGCGCCTCCTCCCGCAGGAGTCCCCGGACGACTTCGATGCCGCGCTGCTCGCCGCCCAGCGCCACCTTTTCTCCCTCGGTGTCACCGCCTGGCAGGACGCCGCGGTGGGCGAGCAGTTGCATCACGCCTATCGGCGCTTGGCAGACGACGGCCGCCTGCGGGCGACGGTACGGGGGGCGCTGTGGTGGGAGCCGGAGCAGGGGCGGGAGCAGCTCGACCTCCTTGTCGCCCGTAGTGGGGAGGCTGTGGGTCGCTACTCGGCAGGCTCGGTCAAGCTCATGCTCGACGGGGTCTGTGAGAACTTCACCGCTCGGACCCTCACTCCGTATCTGGATGCCGCGGGAGCCCCGACCGCCAACTACGGCATGGACTACCTCGATCCGGAGTCGCTCCCCGGGATCGTCAGCGAGGTGATGCGGCGTGGCCTGCAGCCCCACTTCCATGCGCTCGGGGACGCCGCGGTGCGGCGCGCCCTCGACGCGGTGGAGGTGGCGAGGCGCGACCTCGGCTGGGACGATTTGCGGCCCCACATCGCCCACCTGCAGATCGTCCACCCCGACGATCTGCCCCGGTTCCGCCGCCTCGGCGTGATCGCCAATGCCCAGGCGCTGTGGGCCTGCGCCGATACGGCGATGCTGGACCTCACGGTCCCGTTCATCGGCGAGCCCCGGGCGTCGTGGCAATACCCCTTCGGCGCTCTGTTGCGGGCGGGCGCCACGCTGGCGATGGGGAGCGATTGGTCGGTCACATCGGCGGATCCGCTCGCCCAGATCGAGGTGGCGGTGCGGCGCCTCGTCCCCGGCGATCCGGCGTCGGTGCCGTTCCTCCCCGAGCAGCGCATCACCGTGGCGGACGCCTTCACCGCCTTCACCGCCGGGTCGGCGTACGTCAACCATCGCGAGCGTGAGTCGGGCTCGCTGCATGCGGGTGCGACGGGCGACCTGGTGATCCTCGACGGGGACCCATTCGTTGCGGCGGACCTCTCCACCCTGGTGGTGGAGGAGACGATCGTCGCCGGGGAGACCGTCTACCGGCGCTGACGGCTCAGTCCTGGTCGAACAGGCCGAGGCGCTCGGCGACCATGATCGCCTCGGTGCGGCTGGTGACCCCGAGCCGCTCGTACACCTCGCGCAGCCTTCGGAACATCGCTCGCTCCGAATACCCGGTGTCGTTGGCGATCCGGGCCACCGTCTCGCCGCCTGCCAGATCGGCGAGCCAGCCGACTTCCTCCTCGGTCACGTCGGGGCGTGGCGTGTGTGCGCCAGGCCACTCGGCGGTGATCGCCCGCACCGTTGCCACCGGAAGCCGGGCCCATCCGGCGATGGCGTGGGTGAGGGCGGTCACTATCTCCGCGGGATCGGCATCCCACGGAGTCGCCGACGCCGCCCCATGCTCGAACGCATGGGCGTGGCCGGCGGGGTCGGCGTCGGGAAGCAGTGCCACGACGACTTTTCCGGCCGCGACCAGCGCATTTGCAGTCTCACAACCCTCGGGAATGCGCAGCGCCAGGAGCACCGCGTCGGCGTCTCCGGGCTCCGAGGTGATCGTGAACCCGGCATCGGCGAGCGCCGCCTCGAGTCCGCGGCGGTAGGAGGCGGCCGATTCGATGACTGCGACCACGGTTGCCATGTCGACATCAGGCTAACGCCCTGCGGCAGAATCGTGACCGGGCACGGCATGAACCTGACCGAGGGGCGTGTTGTCCACAGGGGATGGGGACGACCCACTGGGCGCTTCCGGGGTTCCTGCCTGCGGCAGGCTGGCCACCGACAGGAATATGGCATGGGCACGCCACTTGATGGCAGGGACGGGAACTACACGCGTGATGTACAACATGCGTCGTAAAGCACTCGCATCCGCGAGTGGACGCACTCCCCGAGAGGGGAGTTTGATGAGAGGGACACCTCATGGCGACTGCCAAGAAGAAGCCTGCGAAGAAGACTGCGGCCAAGAAGACTGCGGCCAAGAAGCCGGCGGCCAAGAAGAAGTAGCGTCAGTCGACGCGAAACTTCGAAGGAGGCGGGCTCGGCCCGCCTCCTTCGCTTTGCTGGGTGTCGGGTGTCAGGTGTCA
>DNGH01000215.1 GCA_003486285.1 Actinomycetota bacterium | reverse complement strand
GACGAGCGCGAGCAGACCCTCAACCAGCTGCTGGTCGAGATGGACGGCTTCGACGTGAAGACCGGGGTGATCCTGATCGCGGCCACCAACCGGCCCGACATCCTCGATCCCGCTCTGCTTCGTCCCGGCCGTTTCGACCGCCACATCGTGGTCGACCGTCCCGACATCAAGGGCCGCCGGGCGATCCTCGAGGTGCACGCCAAGGGCAAGCCGCTGGGCCCGGACATCGACCTCGAGTCGCTGGCTCGCTCGACCCCGGGGTTCACCGGCGCCGACCTTGCCAACACCATCAACGAGGCGGCGCTGCTGGCCGCCCGCCGCGACAAGGACGTCATCGGCATGTCCGAGCTCGACGAGGCGGTCGACCGCGTGATCGCCGGTCCCGAGCGGCGCAGCCGGGTGATGACCGAGCAGGACAAGAAGGTCACGGCCTACCACGAGGGCGGGCACGCCCTGGTCGGGTATGCGCTGCCCAACGCCGACCCCATCCACAAGGTCACGATCATTCCCCGCGGCCGCGCCGGGGGCTACACCATGGCGGTGCCACACGAGGATCGCAACTACATGCGTCGCAGCGAGTTGGTGGACAAGCTGGCGATGATGCTCGGCGGCCGCGCCGCCGAGGAGATGATCTTCATCGACCCGACCACCGGCGCCTCCAACGACATCGAGCAGGCCACTTCGCTGGCCCGCAAGATGGTCATGGAATACGGGATGAGCGACCGGGTCGGCCCGATGAAGTACGGCAACCCCGACAGCGAGGTCTTCCTCGGCCGCGACTACGTGCGTCACACCGACTACTCCGACAATGTGGCCACCCTCATCGACGAGGAGATCCGGGCGCTCATCACGCAGGCTCACGAGGAGGCCCGGGCGATCCTGAAGACCCACGCCCCCGCGCTCGACCGGCTGGCGGCCGCGCTGATCGAGCACGAGACCCTGGATGCCGCAGAGGTCATCGCGGTGCTCCACGACGTCCCCAAGTGGGAGCACGCCTCCAACGGATCGATGCGCATCCAGGCGCCGGAAGCCCGCAGGTCCGGGCGCGAGGTGGCGGCACTGTCGGCCTCCGCCGAGGAGGGCGCAAAGCCCTGATCATGAGGCCCTTCGTGCCGGTCGAGTGGTCGGTGCGGGGCCATCGCCTCGACAACTCCGATCACACGCTCGTCATCGGAGTCCTCAACGTGACTCCCGACTCCTTTTCGGATGGGGGTCGCTATCTGGATCACGAGGCGGCCGTCGCCCACGGCCTGGAGATGTGGGCTCAGGGCGCGGATCTGATCGACGTCGGCGGGGAGAGCACCCGTCCCGGGGCGTCCGACGTCCATGCCGGTGAGGAGGCGGCGCGGGTGGTGCCGGTGATCGCGGACCTCGTGGCCCATGGGGTGCTCACCTCGGTCGACACCGCCAAGGCAGCCGTGGCCGCCCTGGCGGTGGAGGCGGGTGCGGTGGCCATCAACGATGTCACTGCCCTCTCCGACCCCGCGATGGCGACCGTGGCGGCCGCCACGGAGTGCGGAGTCGTGCTGATGCACATGCAGGGCACCCCCCGCACCATGCAGGCCGATCCCCACTACCGGGACGTGGTGGCCGAGGTCAAGGAGTACCTGCTGCGCCGGGTGGACCACGCCGTCGCTGCGGGAATCGCCCCCGATCGCATCTGCCTCGATCCCGGGATCGGCTTCGGCAAGAACCTGGAACACAACCTCGACCTACTCGGTTCCGGTGTGGCGGCGCTGGCGGGTCTGGGGCATCCGGTGCTGGTGGGGGCATCGCGCAAGTCGTTCCTGGAGAAGGTACTGGGACCGATTCCTGCGGCCGAGCGCGACACCGCCACGGTGGCGGCGCACACCCTCGCCATCGCCTTCGGAGCAGCCGGGCTTCGAGTACACAACGTGGTCGAAGGACTGCGTTCCGCGCGCATCGCCGACGCTATCGTCAGACGCACGCCATGACCGTTGGGCTCGAACCCCGTAGCTTCATCTGGGTGATTTCCCGGCGGCTCGCCGTATCGGAACGCATCGGCGGATTTGGGTTCCAGCACCGCCGGGTCCGGCGCGAAGAAGAGATCGCCTGGCTCAAGTCCCAGGGAGTGAATGCGGTGCTGTCGCTGCTGGAGGGGAATCAGAATCTGGCGGCCTACGAGAAGGCCGGGTTCGTGGCCTCCAGCGAGCCCCTTCCCGAACTCACGGTCGAAGGGGTGCGCCGGGTCCTCAAGGCGATGACCCGGGCGCTTTCGAAGCCGGATCGGGTGTTGCTGGTCCATCGTGACGTCATCGACGACACCCTTGCCGGGGTGCTCGCCGCCTACTTGGTCCACTCGGGGCGCATCGAGGAACCGATCATGGCGACTGCCCTGATCCAGGAGATCCTGCGCCGCCCCCTCGGACCCGAGGCTCGAGCGATCATCCCGCTCGCCTCCGGAGCCTGACGCGCGCACCGCGATCGGACTCGGGTCGAACCTCGGCGACCGCCGCCAGAACCTGGTGTTCGCCGTCGAGCAACTGGCTGCCCTCGGCACCGTGACGGCCGCATCGTCGTTGTGGGAAACGGCGCCCCTCGGCGGAGTGCCCCAGGGGAGCTATCTCAACGCGGTCGTGCTGCTGGAGACGGTGCGTGGGCCGCGCCCGCTTCTCGACGCATTCCTGCACATCGAGGCCGAGGCAGGGCGGGAGCGCCGGATCAGGTGGGGACCCCGCACCCTCGACATCGATCTGCTGCTCTACGGCGATGCCGTCCTCACCGCCCCCGGCCTGGAGGTGCCGCACCCGCGCACGAGCGAGCGCCGCTTCGTGCTCGCCCCCTTGGCCGAAGTGTGGCCCGACGCGGTGGTTCCGGGCCACGGTCGAGTTGCGGACTTGGTGGGTGCCGTGGCCGATCAAGAGATGCGCTGGGCGGAAGCACCGACGTGGGCCCCGGGAAGTCCCCAGTCTCCAGTCACCA
>DNGH01000080.1 GCA_003486285.1 Actinomycetota bacterium | reverse complement strand
GCCCTCATCGATCGCGTCGTGAGCACCGCCACGGACAGTGGCCGAAGTAACCAGGTGTTGCTCACGGCCGACGCGTCTGTGAGCGACACTGTCGCCGTCGCCATCGTGGCCACCCGGGATCCCGTCACGGTCGTCGTCGGTTCACCCTGGGTCGTGGCCGAGAGCAGTACCATCACCTGCAGCACGAGCATGGGTCGAACCACGATGGCACGGTCGGTCGTCTCGCCCGGCCCCGCCGACCTCGATGTGGCGTTCAGTGTGCAAGTGCGGTGGGCGGCGGCGATGGTGGTATATCGCACCATCAGTTCGGCCTGATCCGTGAAATATCTCGCGGCTCGCCGGTACTCCCCCTCCAGTGCGCGCCTCCCGCATCCGAAACACCGTGGTCAGTGACCCGAGAGCAACGAACATGACTCCATCCAAGAAGCCCAAACCCAAGGCGCCCCGTCGGCCCATCGTCGATCTGGCGGAACTCCCCGGTGACCCATGGATGGCACCGTGGGAGCGCCGCGAGCCGGGACCGACCCAACTCGCCGGCTTCGGATGGGGGCCGTACCGTCGGCGCCGGCAGGTTCCGGGGCCACTGCCGCGTCCCCTCGAACCGGGTGAGACCACTCCCGACTAGCCACCCCGCCTCAGGGTGAGTCCAGGGCCAGCGCCACCGCCTTTGCCGCCGGCATGGCGCGGCCCGTCAAGTAGGCATTGCGCTCGAGCCCGGTAAGCGCTTCCAGGCTGGCCAGGTCCAGTCCCGGGATCTGGTTGATGTCGAGGCTGATGAGGTCGATGCCGCTGCGATCCCGCAAGGCCCAGCCCGCGCCCGCAAGCCGATAGGCCCGCTCCGTGTCGCCGCGGGCAAACGCCACCGCGGCGAACACGAGGGTGAACATCACGACCGCGGAGTCGTCCTTGCTCTCGTACAGGAGCTCGAGGCCCCGCCGCAACTCGCGCATCGCCTCGTCGAGGCGACTCAGCCGGTAGAGCGCCGAGCCGAGTTCGAAGTGCGCCCAACCCTCGCCGAACACGTTCCCCGCGGCGGCATAGTCGTCGATGCTCGCCCGGAAGTATTCGAGACTGTCCTCCGGATCGCCGCTTCGGTGGATGACGAAGTTTCCCATGGCCCAGCGGACGTCGCCGAGACCGCCGCGGTCCGCCAATGCCTCGTAGATCTCGGTCGCCTCCCGGATCGCGGCCTCTGCCCGGGCGGCCTCGCCGCCGCCGAACGCCTCGGTAAGGCCGAGGTTGTAGAGACCATTGGCGATCTCCTTCTGGTCGCCCAGAGAACGCTGGATCTCGAGCGCCTCGACGTAGAGCGTCCGGGCGAGCACGAGGTCACCCTGCCACCAGGCGATGCCCGCCGAGGCCTCGAGCGCCTTGGCCCGGCACGCCGGAGCGCCGCCGGGCATGGCCAGCACCGCGTCGAGCCGCTGCCGCGCCTCGTGGGTCTGGCCCTTGGTCTGCCAGAAGCGCCACATCGCCCAGGCGAGGCGCCTCGCCTCGTCCGTCCTCCCGTGGACGACGAAGAAGTCCAGAGCGAGGCGGAGATTGTCCTGGTCGACGGCGATGGCATCGAGGCGGGCCTTGCGCTCCCTGCCCAGGAGAAGGGGGGCGGCGTCCTCGGCGAGAGCCAGGTAGGCGCGGGCGTGCCGCTCCACCAGCAGCTCCTCGTCCCCCGTCTCGGCGAGCAGCTGCCGGGCCTGCTCACGGATGACCGTCAGCATCTCGAAACGGGCGCCACCACCGCGATCCGATCGCCGCACCAGGCTGTTCTCGATCAGCACAGCCAGGCCATCCAGGAGGTCCAACCCGAGCTCGCGGAAGTTGCAGACGAACTCCAGCTCCTGGAGCCGGGCGCCGCCCTTGAACACGGACAGGTGCCGGAACAGGTTCTGTGGAATCGGGGCCAACGACTCGTAGCTCCACGCGATCGCATTCCACAAGGTGCGGTGGCGCTCGGGAAGATCGCGTGCTCCCGCCGCCAGCGTCAGAGGATCGAGTCGCTCGAGGATCTGCTCCACCGGAAGGACCCGAAGCCGCGGGACGACCAACTCGATCGCCAGGGGCAGCCCGTCGAGGCGTCGCACCAACTCCAGGATCGCCGCGGCGTTGGCATCGGTGAGGACGAACCCGGGGTCGACCGCGGCGGCGCGCTCCAGGAACAACTGAACGGCATCAACCGACGCAACGCTCTCCGCCATGGTGTCGGGAGCGGTGATGGCCAGGGGCGGAACCGGCATCTCCTGCTCTCCGCTCACGTGCAGCGGCACCCGGGACGTGACCAGCATCTTCGATCCCGGAGAGGATCGCGCGATGTCGCCGACGATCCCGGCGCCGGACACCAGGTGCTCGAAGTTGTCGAGGACCAGCAGGACTTCCTTGTCCTGAAGGAACGTGAGCACGTGCTCGGCCGGGGACCGCCTTCCCGACGACGCCGACACCCCGATGGACCCGAGGATCGCGGATGGGATCAGCTCCGGATCGGTCACCGACGCCAGCGACACGAAGAACACCCCATCGCCGAAGCCCTCGGCCACCTCCGCCGCAACCTGCAGGGCCAGCCGTGACTTGCCGGTTCCTCCCGGGCCGAGGAGGGTGACGATGCGGCTCCCCGCCACCAGCCGCACCGCCGCGGCGATCTCCTCAGTGCGTCCCACGAACGAGGTGACCTGGACCGGCAAGTTGTGATTGACCAGCTCGAGGGTGTGCAGCGCAGGGAACACCTCGCGCAGTCCCCGCACCGAGACCTGGAACAACGTCTCCGCCTCGCCGAGATCCTTGAGACGGTGCTTCCCCAGATCCAGCAGGTCGGCGCCATCGGGGAGGGCGCGCTCGACGAGCGATGCAGTCGCCTCCGACACCAGGATCTGTCCACCGTGGGCGGCAGCGGACACCCGCGCCGCACGGTGGACGTCGATGCCGACGTAGTCACTGCCACCGAGTGCCCCCAGGCCGGTGTGCATGCCAATGCGTACCGGTATCGCCACCTCGCCCGGCCACGGGTGAGCGGCTAAGCCGCGCTGGGCCGCCACTGCGGCCGCGACTGCATCGGCGGGAAAGGGGAACACCGCAAACACGGCATCGCCGATGAAGCGGACCACGCTTCCCCCGTGGCCCTCGACCGTCTCGCGCAACATGCGATCGTGCTCTTCGATCACCTTGGCCCACTCGTCACCGAGTTCCTGAACGAGCCGGGTCGACCCCTCGATGTCAGTGAAGAGGAATGTGACCGCGCCGGTGGGGAGCGAACTCATCTGCAGGCACTCACCTCCGTGCGAGCGGGCCGATCAACAGTGGCGGTCGTGGATCCCGCTCAACGCGTCCCACAGGGCGCCGGACATCTCGGCGCAGGCCGCGACGGCGGGGCCATCGCCTGCGATGCTCTCGAGGGACGTGACGATCTGATCGGCCTCGTGATAGTCGGAGGCATGCACCCGGAAGTACTCCACCCCGGGGGAATCTGCGGCGAGCCCGTAGTGCGCCACCAGTCCCGCGAGCTTCTCCGCCGCTGTCGCCGGCTGCTGCGCCTCGAAGGCGTACAGAGCGCCCCAGGCCGTCTCCGGCTCGGCGAAGAGCCGCCGCGCCGCCGCCAGCATCGCCGTCACCTCGGGTACCTCCGGCGCCGCGATCGCAGTGCCGAACTCGCCGGCGAAGCGGTTCCACAGTTCGGCGTGGTGCCGCTCTTCCGCGGCATGCTCGAACTCGCCGACCGTTTCCCAGCCGTCGTCGATCGCATCGATCAAGGCCCCGTATTCCGCCGCATAGGTGCGCAATGCCGCCACGGGCAGAGTCCCGGCGCGCCACGAGCGGTAGAACGGATGGTCGAGCAGGCGGCGTTCGCCGATGGCGGATTCGAGCCGTTCCTTGATGGTCATGGACACCCCCTCAGGTATCGAGG
>DNGH01000116.1 GCA_003486285.1 Actinomycetota bacterium | reverse complement strand
GCTCCCGGCCCGCTGCCGCCGCGGGTCTCGGACGCGGTGCTCCACGGCGAGGTGCGCTGATGCCGATCACCGCCGAACAGCGAGAGCGCCGGCGCGGTCGGCTCGGCGCCTCGGACATCGCCGCCGTGCTCGGGCTCGACCCCTACAAGAGCGCCTACGATGTCTACCTCGAAAAGACGCTCGCCACCGACGACATCGACGACAACGAAGCGATCGACATCGGCAACCGCTTCGAGCGGCCGCTGCTCGAGTGGGCGGCCGAGCAGCTGGGGATCACGGTCGAGCTCGACGACCCCGCCTACCTGGAGGTGTCGCGCGCAGACGACTCGATCGCCGCGGCGAACCTCGACGCGCGCCAGGTCGTCTTCACAGGCGGCGGTGGCGGGCTGCCGACGCCCGGCGACGTCGGCCTCGAGGCGAAGACGACCTCGAACCCCCAGGAGTGGGGCGATCAGCTCGTCGACGAGGTCCCCGACCGAGTCGCCGTCCAGACGACGTGGCAGTGCTACGTCGCCGACCTGCGGCTCGTGTGGGTGCCGGTGCTGATGGCGAAGCGCGACCGGCTCCACCGCCGGCTCTACCGCGTCGACCGCGACCCGGCGCTGCTCGACGTGATCGTGCCACGTTGCCACGCCTGGTGGGAGCACCACGTGGTCGGCGGCGTGCCGCCGTCTGACTCGGTCCCGTCGCTCGAGCTGCTCGCCCGGGTGCGGCGGATCCCGGACAAGGTGGCGGCGATCGATGCCGAGGTGGTCGAGGCGTGGGATGCTGCCCGCGCCGTCCGGCTCGCCGCCGAGAAGGACGAGGAGGCCGCCAAGGCGCTGCTGCTCGCCGCGCTGGGCGACGCCGAGGCCGCCGACTATGGTGACCCGGTCAAGATCGTGACCTACCTCTCGCAGTCGCGCCGGGGGATCGACTCCGGCAAGCTCAAGCGGGAGTTCCCGGAGGTGGCAGAAGCCGTCGAGGCTGTCTCGGCGTTCCGCGTCCTCCGTAACGTGAAGCGGAAATAGAAGGGAGAACCGAAAGCAATGACCGAACAAGAGCAGCGTCGAGTCGTTCAGGAGCCGGTTGGGGATGGTGCGGCGCCCCGGGAGAACAAGATCTCGAGCGCGATCGTCAGGGCCGCCGAGACGGCCCTCGAACGTGGCGTCGAGGTCGACTACACGAAGGTGTTCGAGTCGCCGGTGGCGCTCGCGCACTACGAGAACGTGGCGCGGATCTTCGCCGCCAGCCAATTCGTCCCCACCCACTACCGCGGCAAGGTCGCCGACTGCCTGATCGCGATCAACCTCGCCGTCCGCATGGCCGAGGACCCGCTCGCGGTGATGCAGCAGACCTTCGTGGTCGGCGGGACGATCGGGTTCGAGACCGCCTTCATGATCGCCAGGTTCAACCGCTACCGCAAACAGGTCGGCTTCTCGACCCGCATCCGCTGGGACGTCGTCACGCTCGAGCCTCCCACCCTCAAGGGCAAGGGCAAGGACTTCGAGAACCTCCAGGTGACCGCCTACGTCCTCGACGACGACGGCCAGCGAGTCGACGGCACGGCGGTGTCGATGAAGATGGCGATCGCCGAGGACTGGATCAAGAACCCGAAGTACACGTCGATGCCGGAGCACATGCTCAAGTTTCGCGCCGCGGCGTTCCTCCTGCGTCAGGTGGCGCCGGAGATCCTGATGGGCATCCCGCTCGTCGAGGAGCTCGTCGACGTCCAGGCCGCCGGCGGGCGGGTCGTGGTGGTGGGCGAGGGCAAGACGGCGAGCCTGTTGGCGAAGCTCGCCGACCAGGCGGAGGCGGAGGCGGCCGCGTCGCCGCCGTCGTCGGGCGACGCCGAGAAGAGCGACCTCGCCGACGCCGACGGCGGTGGTGGCGAAGAGGGCGGGGAGGCCGAGACCGGCGACCAGGATGGCGCTGCCGAGGCGGAAGGAGGCAAGCAGGAGGCGGCCCCGGCGGAGCCGGCCGAAGCGGCGGCAGCCGAGCCGGAGGAGCGCCGCTCCATGACCGACGAGGAGGTCGCGCAGGTCCGAGAGGAGGCGCGGAAGCTGGGCGTCGAGATCGACGAGGTCGAGGGATACTTCGTGGAGAAGCTGCCCGACATCGAAGTCGACGGCGCCACTGGGCCGGCGGTGTTCCAGGCCGTCATGCACCACGTCCGCAAGCTGGCGCGAGAGCGCGCCGCCGCCACGTCGAAGCGTCGCTGATCGTCCGCGGGTCCCGGCGGCTGGATGGGGCGGCCGCCGGGACCAGCGTCTTTTTTCGAGGAGGGGTCTTTGGTGCTTGGCTGCGGACAGATCACCACGTGAGCGTCAAGGCGACTACCTGGGTGTGGGCGCTCGAGCTTTCGCCCACCGAGAAGCTGTTGGCGCTCGCCTACGCCGACTATGCGGACCCGCACGGCCGCGACACCCACCCGTCAGTCGGGCAGCTGATGGAGCGCACGCGGCTCGGTCGGAGGGCGGTCCAGATCAGCACTCGCCGGCTCGAGGAGGCTGGAATCCTGATCCGCGTCGGAGCGACGGCACGTGGCGTCGCGGTGTGGCGGATGCCTATCGACGAGGACCCGGAGGGGCGCACCACGTGCGCGGGGGGGGGCGCACCAGGAGCGCCCCAAGGGGCGCACGACGTGCGCGGGCGCACCACGTGCGCGGGGG
>DNGH01000287.1 GCA_003486285.1 Actinomycetota bacterium | reverse complement strand
CCGGGCCGGAGGCGACCACTCCCGCGGCGACCGGAGCGGTGGCGGACACGCGCGCCGCCAGCACCGTCGCACCCATCTCGCCCAGCGGGACGCGCAATGGCGACTGTGCCGGGATCGCCAACGTGTACGCAGTCGGGAAGGCGGCGTCCTGGGTGTAGAGATCGATCGTCACCTCGACCGCGGACAACCCCGGATTGGCGATCACGATCGAGGCCGTCGTGCCTTCGGCCTGGACCACGGGCAGCTCCCACGATGCGGACAGCCCGGTGCCACTCCACCATGCCTCGTCGCCACCCTCGACCAGACCCGAGGCGATCACCGGTACGACGAGCCCTTCCTCGGAACGGACCGACAGGATCAGGGTCTGGCGCTGACGCAGCAACTCCTCGAACGAGATGTCCCGCCACGACCGCGGGTTGACCGAGACCGACCTCAGGTCACCGAGTGCCTCGACTCCGATCTCCGAGAAGCCGCTCACCGTGACCTTGGCGACCTCGGGGAAGGGATTGAACAGCCGCAACCGCAACGTCTCGCCCGTGATGGTCGAGCCACCGACGAAGAACCACTCGGTCGGGCCCTGAGCAACGCACTGGTCGGCCATCACGACCTCACCTGTCACGATCACCGCCGCCGCCGAGGGGCCACCGTCGAACTCGACGAAGTAGGGAGAGTCGCCTCGCTCGGCGATCTCGGAGAGAATGACCCCGGAGGCGCCCGGCCCCAGCGTCGAAGTCGCCGCGGTATCCGCCGGTTCGCCGGGAAGTGCCACCGGGAAGGTGAACTCCGCCGCGGCAGGAGCCATCGTCGCCACACCGAGGAAGGAATCGCGGCCGGTGCTCGCCTGAGCCCAGGCGCAGTACCAGATGGCCGAGTCGACCGGGGACTCGATTCCGGGGCGATCGATCACCAGGCCGGCGAGAGGCTGCGGGACGGGGTCGGGAGCGCGCATCGCCGCGGCAGCCAAACCGATGGTGGTGACCGCGATCAGCCAGGCATGGCGCTTCACGATGGCACCGCCCCTCGCCGCGACAGGAGCCAGGCCGCACCCAGCGCCAGGGCCCACAGCCCCGAGCCGAGCGCCATGAGACGCCGGCCGGAATGTCCGGAGAACTCGACGTGACCCTCGGCGGCATCGATGCGATTGGCCCAATCGAGCTGCTCCCACGCCCCCGGGCCCCAGCGGTAGTCGGCATTGGACGCGACCGTCACCTCGCCTCCCCTGCCCGAGGGCGAGGAGTAACCGGTCCCCGACGCCAGCCAGCCACTGCCGTCCTCCGACCTGGCGGCCGCGGCCAGGATCTCATTGCGGAAGACCGGGAAGTCGAGCGAGCGCAACGGCACCAGGTCCAGCTGCGACTCGAACACCAGCTCCAATGGACTGGGCTCGAGGAAGGCCACCCAGGCGACGCCGAACCCGGCGAGGGCATCCCCGGCCCGCCGCACCTCGCCGTCCATGATGTCCCGCAGCAACTGCTCGAGGGCTTCGTCGCCCATGCGCGGCTCGTTCAAGCGGGCCTCCCAATTGGCCGGATAGGGCGGCACGAGGACGCGATACCCGAGACCGTCGAGGGTGCGCGACTCCCCGGGAAGCGATTCCACCGGTCCGAACAGAAGGACACGGTTGGGCGTCGCGCTGGCGGCGGCGAAGCGGAACGACTCGCCGAACAAGTCCGCGGGCAGCCCAGCGCGGCCCGACCCGGCGAGCAGCAGCGTGGAGCCGATGAGGACGATCGTTCCGAGCAGGGCAAGACGCGCCCCGGCGGCGGCGAAGCCACCCCACACCCGCCGGCGCATGCCCGCTTCGAGTGCCGCCGCGGCGACGATGCCCGATCCCAGCGCAACCGCACTGAGGCCCATCACACCGGCCTCCGCACCACCGCCGAGTGCGCCGCTGCGCGCCGCGACGGTACCCGTCGCAACCAGCAGGGCCCCCCAGCCGGTGAGCACACCAAGCGTGGCCTCGGCGGTGAGCCAGACCCCGCCGATGGCGACGACGAGAGCGCCGACGACACCCCACCCCGGCGACCAATAGGCGGCGCTGCCGTCCGTGAAGAACCCGGCCAGGTCGGTGTAGAGCACCCAGGGCATCAGGAGCGCGGCAGCCCCGGCCACCGCCAGACCGCCGACCGCCAGGCCACGCCACCGGGGCCCGGCGCCCACCAGGGTCCACGCCACCAACGCCAGGAGCACGACCGGCAGCACCGCAGGCGAGAACATCGCCCCGATGCCGGCGAACAGTGCAGTGGCGGCGAAGGCACGCAACGCCCGGCCCCCCGCCTGCGCCGAGGCGACGGCCCACGGCAGGGCGGCGATCCCGGGCAGGGCGGCCCAATGGGTGTTGCCGGTGACCGCGGCGGTTGCCGGTCCAGCCATGAGGACCACACCGGCCAGCAGCCCCGAGGTGGCGGCCACCCCGTGGGGGCGCAGCAGTCGGTTCATGCCGAAGATCCCGGCGACGAACGAAGCCACGGTGATCACCGCCACCGCGGCGCCCCCCCGCCCCAGGGTCACCAGCTGCACCAGCGCGGTCGCGGCCACCGACGGATGCAGCACCTCGGGCGAACCCAGGCCCGCCGGGTTCCAACCCCCCGCGTACGAGCGCAGCGCCGCCAGTGCCGATTCGGCGGGCGGAAGGCTGAACCCGACGATGGGGAGGCGCTCCGACCAGATCTCGCGCGTGGCGATCAGGGAGAACCCGATCACGATGAGCCCAACGAAGAAGGCCGGGTTCCGGATGCGCTGCTGTCCCGCCTCGACGGCATCGGCGAATCCGGAGAGCACACCCTCAGGGAACCGCGCCCGCATCCGCATCGCCGCCTCGTCCCACATCGTCCGCAACCGCGTCGACCCACTCACCTGGTAGCGGAACAGCTCCTCGTCACCGACCGCCCTCCCCCGGCGGGCCTGGAAGCGCGCCCGGATGGCCGAAGGCAGATGGAATAGGTTCCATCCCCCGGCGGCGATCACTCCGGGGAGAGGAAACCTCCCGATGAACAGGCCGAGGATGCTCTCCGCCAGCCCCACCAGGAACGCCAGGGGAATCGCCCAGAAGAGCGTGAGCGGCGAATACGCCTTGAGCATGGCTCTGGTCTCGCTGGCGCGTTCGCGCCAGCGAGGTGCCGGATCCGGGCCCTCGTAGCGGATCACACTCGACGGCACGACCACGATGCGACCGCCCCGCAGCCGGGCCCGCTGGCAGAAGTCGATGGCGCCCGCGGTCGACGCCATGATCGGATCGACCCCGCCGAGCCCGCGGAACAGATCGCGACGGATCAGCATCGAGACGCCGGCGACGGCGGCGACGTCGCGAATGACGTCGTACTGCTCCTGGTCGAGCTCTCCCGCCTGCAGCCCGGTGAAGGGGGCATCGAAGACGTCGGTGGCGTACCCGACCGAGATCAGCTTCTCGGTGTCGGTGGCATCGACCACCTTCGACCCCGCCACCGAGGCATCGACCCGCACCCCGTCCTGGACCAGGGCCGCCAGGGCGCCTGGTTCGGGGCGGGCGCGCTGTCGCAGCACCCAGACGAAGTCGCAGTCGGCGCCGATGGCGTCGTACACCGCGCCCTGATGGGGGCGCCACATCGCCTCGCTCTCGGCGGCCACCCGCCGCACCTCGTC
>DNGH01000205.1 GCA_003486285.1 Actinomycetota bacterium | reverse complement strand
TGCGGGTCGCTCCCCGCGCCGCATCGTCCTGGCCCTGGGAGCCTTCGTCGTGGCTGCGGTCGCCGTGGTGGTGGCCCTGGTCAACGCGGTGGAACCGCGCGGTGCCGATGGTTTCGTCACCGGCGGTCCCGAGGTCCCCACCACCCTCGACCTCGCCACCGTCAGCACCGAGGAGATGGAGGCCGTCGTCGCCGCCAACCCCGATGTCATTCCGATGCGCCTCGCCCTCGCCCGGCGCTACGTCGAGGCCGGCGACTTCTCCGCCGCGCTCCCCCACTACTTCGAGGTGCTGGAACGCGACGCCCGCAACCCCGAGGCCCTGATGTACATGGGGTGGATGACCTACTTGTCCGGCGACGCCGAGACCGGGGTGGCACTCATCGAGCAGAGCCTGGAGGTCGCCCCGGGCGACATCCTTGCCACCTGGCTCCTCGCCAAAGCCCGCTACTACGGCCTCGGCGACAGGGCCGGGGCGGTGCCGCTGCTCGAGGCGGTGCTGGCATCGGGGCTGGCTCCCCCCGAGATCGTGGCCGAAGCCGAGCAGATGATCGCCGAGGCCGGATCATGAAGAGGCTGTGGTGGTGGCTCGGCTGGGCCATCGCCGCGGTGGCGCTCACCGTGGTCGCGGTGGTGTTCGCCTCCCGGTTTGGCGTCGATCCCCGCCTCGGCCCCTCACCGCTGGTGGGCAAACCGGCTCCCGCCATCACGGTCGCTGCGATCGACGATGCCGCGTCGATCACCCTTGCCGACTTCGAGGGATCGGTGCTGGTGGTCAACTTCTGGGCGCCGTGGTGCGTGCCCTGCCGCGCCGAGCACGCCGTGCTGGCGGAGACCGCCGAGCAGTACGCTTCCTCGGGGGTGGTGGTCTTCGGCATCGCCTACGAGTCCGAACTCGACGATGTCCACGCCTTCCTGGACGAGCTCGGTCATGCCTATCCCGTGGCGATGGACGACCGCTCCCGGGCCGCCATCGCCTTCGGGGTGCGCGGGGTCCCCGAGACCTTCTTCATCGACCGCAGCGGAGTCGTGGTGGGCAAGGTGTCCGGGGCCGTCGACTGGGCGGTGGTGACCTCGACGCTGGACTCGATCCTGGTCGGCGAGTCGCTTCAGCCGTAGATCGAGGCGGCGAACTCCAGGAGCGCCCGGGCGACCGCCTCCGGTTGCTCCAGGTTGATCATGTGGGCGGTGTCGAACTCGAGCAGCGGCGCACCGCTGGTCTCCGCCAAGAACCTGCCGGCCGCGATGGTGCCGGCCTCGTCGAAACGGCCCACCATCACCAGCAATGGCACCGCCAGTTCGCCGAGTCGCCCGACGGCGCGCGGATCCAACGGTCGAGGGATGCCTCCCTGCTTCTCGGCGCGGTAGGTCTCAAGGATCCACCCGTGCACCAGGCGCCGAATCGGTGGCGCAACGCGCTCCGAAGACTGACCGGGGCCGTCGCACCAGAAGCCGGTCTCGAAGTCGGCAAGCCAATCCCAATCCTTCGCTTCCTCATGGCGCTCGACTTCGTCCCACATCGCCATGTCCGGCGAGGCACTCGATTGGTACCCCGATACCCCGCCGGCGACCGACACCAACCCGGACACTCTCCCGGGGAATTCCAGGGTGGTGTCGAGGGTGATGATGCCGCCGCGTGATGCTCCCACCAGCAGCGCCCGTTCCACCCCGGCGTGGTCGAGTGCGGCGACGAGGTCGGCCCGGTTGGAGAACTCGACCGCCTCGCTCTCGGTCTTCCCAAAGCCGCGCGTGTCGTATCGGATCACGGTGTGGTGCGCTGACAACGGCGGCACCTGGGCGTCCCACATCCGCAGGTTCGCCACCCCGGCGTGAACCAGGCAGATCGCCGGGCCGGAGCCATCGATCTCGGTGTAGAGCGATCCACCGGGGACGGGAACCAAACCGGACCAATGCGTCATGGAGGCCTCCTCCCGAGACGCTACTCCTCGGCAGGTGCCAGCTCTGCAAGCCGATTAGACCCTCGAAGTAGGCCACCTCCGCGCTGCGCATGACGAAGCGATCCGGTCATGGCAGGCCAACGCACCTCAGGCGGCGAAGATCCCGTCGCGGAGCCGCTCGATCAGATAAGAGGGATCGATGCTCTGGTGAAGCGGGGGAATCTGATCGACGATTCGTCGCGGATCGAGCTGAATCAGCACCGGTTGGGCGAGAGTGTTCCCATCAGCGTCGACGACGACCGCCGCAATGGGTCGTGACGCCGAGTCACCGGTGCTCTGAATCGCCACGGCGATCCGACCATCGTCGAGGAGCAGTCGGCTGCCCGGTGGATGGATCCCCATCATGGAGATGAACGCGTTGACTGCGTCGGGATCGTGGGAGCGCCCGGCACCCTTGAGCAGGAGGTGCACAGCCCGATTCGGGGTCTCGGCTCGTCGATACGATCGGCGGGTCGTGACGGCGTCGTAGGTGTCAGCCACTGCAACGAGCCTGCTGAAGAGGTGGAGCGAGGCACCGGACTTTGCGATGTGGCGATCGCGAGCAGTGTGGTCATGGTTCGGGATGGTCGGATAGCCGCTGCCATCGAAACCGGCGTGGTGCTCATAGGCGACTACCGCGGCCGGCTCAATGCCGTGACCAGCCGCCGCGAGTATCGCCTCGGCTCCGATCTGGGGATGGAGCTTGATCTCCGCCCAGGCCTCGGGGCCCAGTCGGCCGGGATGTTCGAGGATCGATGCCGACACGCCGATCTTGCCGATGTCGTGCAGCAGCGCACCAACGCCCAGGACGAACAGGTCGTCATGGTCCAGTCCGACGAGACGCCCCAGGGCTATTGCGAGGATTGCGGTGTTGACCGAGTGATAGAACGTGTATTCGTGGTGGCTCTTCATGGTGGCGAGCAGAAAGGCGGCCTCAGGCTGCGCGACCACTTGCTCCAACAGGGAACGCACCGCTCTGGACGCCTGCCCGAGTTCGAGACCGGTCCCCGACTTGACGGCACCGCCCAGAGACCGGAGCGCGACAAGTGAGTCGGTATAGGCGTGTCGCAGGCCCTCAGTAGGTGAGTCGTTCAAGTCGACGCGCGCCCATGAGTCCTCATTGAGGACGACCGACCCCCCGGGACGATCGTCCCCACCCTGGAGAAACCTGGCGAGCGCGCCGCAGTCGGCGGCCTGAACCGGGGCCTCGAACATGATCGACTCGACTCCCCTCGCCTCCATCTCGCCGATCATCCCGTTGAACTCCAGGGAGATTCCCGCCATCGGGGCGCGGTTGAGGTAGAGCGTGTGGTCGAGCACGGTGATCATCATTCGGGCCGCGCTTCCGATCAGGGTGTCCGCAGCATCCGCAATGTCCCGGAAGGCCGCCTCGGCCACCTCATGCGTCGGCCCGTAGATGCGGAGGTGAGCCGTTGCCCGGCGTATCGCCAACAGGAGCGAGCGTATCGCAGGTTCGGTCATTGGAGTTGCTCCAGGGCAGTTCTAGTGGCGTGGCGTAGGGCCCGCGCCGCGGGCGCTGCGGACAGCCGCTTGTCGGCAATGTGTTCGAGGATGGTGCGCACCTCCGGGGACGGCAGCAGACCTAGCAGGGCGATGATGTCGCACTTGGCGTCAAGCGAGATTCCGGTGTCGATGAGGTCACTCAAGAGCGGAACCAGCTCGGCCGAGGGCGCGGATCGAATCAGGGTCGCAGCAACCGCCCGCACCGATTGGTCGCCGTCGCTCATGCCCGCGACCAGCAGGTCGGGCTGGGCACCGCCGAGGGTGTAGATGGCCCGCAGTGCTTCGCGCCGAACTCGCGGATCGGAGTGGCGGGTGACCGGCTCGATCATCTCCGCAAGCTCCGGTCGGTGCGATCGGCCCAGGGCAATTACCAGATTGCGGACGAGGTGCCAACGCGGGTCGTCGAGATGGCGAACCAGTAGCCCGGGATCGTGCCGCGCCACGGCGGTGAGCATCTCGATCATGATGCGACGGCGGCGCTGGTCGGGCTCCTCACCGAGGCGCTCGATGATGGCCGGGCCCATGAACGGAATCACGCGGGCGAGACCGCCGTCCTCGTGCTCGCGCATCTCCGTTCGCAGCAACACCGTCGTCAGGTGGGCCGCGATCTCGGGCGTGACCACATCACCGAGAGCGATCGCAACGTCGTCGATGTTGCCAGCGAGCCGAGGGTTGTCGAACACAGCCGACACCCAGGCCTCCGCCGCCTCCAGGTCCTCGGCCTCGACGGCCTGTGCCAACTTGCGCGCCCAGATCCGAAACCGACGGGTGAAGTGGCCGGGGGATACCGCCGACTCGAGGAGGCCGACGAGAACATCGGATGCCGTCTCCGGACCTGTGGCTCGCGATGCGATCTGGGCGTTCAGGTTCTGCACCGCTCCGCTCGCCTGAGTCCAGCCGCCGTCCGACGCATTGAGGAGATGGTCGACCTGGTGTTCGATGAGAGCACCGATCGGCTGAGACGAGGCGACCTCGGTGAGAAGGAGGTGCAGCTCATCGAGGCGCCCATCGGTCTCCGCGGCGACCTTGGCATACTCCAGCAGCAAGGGATGCATCTCACCATCCAGCAGCGGGGCGAGCTCGTACAGCTCATGCCGGGCGAACTGATCCAGGAACGTCCGAAGCGCCGGCCGGTCGCGTCCCACCAGCAGGTTCTCGATGATCGGCGCCTGGTACTCCCGAGGGAAGTAGAAGAAGGCGTCGACGAAGGTGTGAACCACTTCCTCCACCGCCCACACATCATCGGAATCGGCCGAGGCCATGGCCTCCAGATATCGTTCGAGAACGAGCTCGCTCAGGCGAGTCCGGTCGTTGTCGGCCTCCCCGAGGAGGGCCTCCGCCAGGGATGCGGGGCCGGTACCGAGATCTTCGACATCGGCATCGGCGGGCTTGCCGGGAATCGTGGTAGCAGCCTCGGGAGCCGGGTCCTGAGGATCGGACTCGTGGGACTCGTGGAGCATGCTGCGCCCGAAGAGTTGGATTGCAGAGACTCCGCGGTCGGCGACCGCGAGACTCGCACCCTCGGGTACGTCCTCGGGGCGCCTGGACACGATGTCGAACAGGGCGGCGACCTCGGCGACCGAAGGACGAGACGCCACGCGGATGCCCGCGATGTCGTGGAGAAACAGCCGGGCCGCGAAACGGCTCGCCGCCGGGTGCTCGGACGGCACCGCGCTCCCCTTCCACTCGAATCCGTCGGCCGTGACCGTCAAGGCCCCCAGAGTGACCGCCCTGCCAACGTCATCCAGCACCCGGTCAAAGTCGTCCTGGCGAGCCGAGTCCGCGAACAGCCGGAAAGTGGCAAAGGCCACCGCCAGCCCGTTGATCGCCCGGATCGCGCATTCGAGCGTGCCTACGGCATCAGCATCAGGAGGTGGTGCTTTGCCCCCGGTAGCCGGAGCCGTGACCAAATTGGGGCCGAACATGGCCTTTCCCGTCGTCGACTACTCATTCGACTTGGTTCATCGGCAGGCATCGCCACGCCCTGTAGCTTCGCCGGCCGTCTTTCCCGCCGCGGCAGCGGTCGTCTACCGGACCATCTCGTCGTAGCGCCTGCCCCGGTGCACCCGTTGGATCGGCCCCGACGGCCTCTAACCAGGCGCGCCGTCGGCGGCGACGCCGGGTTCCGGGGGGGCATCA
>DNGH01000257.1 GCA_003486285.1 Actinomycetota bacterium | reverse complement strand
AGTTGCGCGGCATCTGCACCGCCAGCGTCCCCTCCGGCGCCAGGGACTTCAGCAGCCGGGGGAAGAGGCGCCCATGATCGGGGACCCAGTGCAGGGAGGCCGTGGCCACGATCAGATCGACGGTCCCTCCCGGATCCCAGGCCGCGATGTCTCCGTGCACCCACTCGATGCCAGGGTGGCTCCTGGCCCGGTCGAGCATCTCCGGGGACGAGTCGAGGCCGAACACGGCTGCGCTCGGCCAGCGCGCCTTGAACAGTGCCGTGACGTCACCGGTCCCGCAGCCGAGATCCCAGATCACGCGGGGGACGCCCTCGAGGCGGGCGAGTAGGTCGAGCGACGGGCGGTAGCGAGCGTCGGCGAAGCGCAGGTACCGACCGGGGTCCCAGGCGGTCAAGGTTCAGGAGGCCGTGATCCTGCCCCGGGGTGCGATGAGCATGACCACCGCACCTGCCAGGGCGAGGTACCCGCCGTAGCCGAGCACGTCGATCGTGTCGCCGAGCGTGGCGTCGACTCCGCGATGCACCTGGAACGCGAACAGAAGTGTCACCGCAATGCCGGCGATGCCGGCGACGCGGCGCACCGTGTCCGGTATCCCCTTGAGCAGCAGCGCGGCGAGGCCCAGTGCGGCCAACGCGATGACGAGGATCCCGAGTTTGGGATCGCCCGCCGCTTCGAAGTCCCACAGGAAGGACAGTGCCACGTCGAACGAGTCGGCGGTGAAACCACCCGAATCGAACCAGGGCAGGAATGCGGCGACGGCCAGACCGATGGCACCGAGGGCGGCGAGGGGGAACGCGGTGCCGGCGGCTGCGGCCGGTGTGCCGCCGCGGTGCGCCCCGAGGGGCATCCTCTCCAGGCGCCGGGCATCGACCCAGCCTGTCCATCCGTTGGAACCGATCACGCGCGCCCAATCGCCGCGCATCTCGGCGATGCTCAGCTCCACCCGGGCCTGCAGGGTGGCGACGGGTTCGGCCGCGGGATCCGGCGCCGGCCAGGCGCGCAGGCCACCCTGGGGGACCCGGTGGGTCGGCACCCACACCTGGGAGAGGACCATCGTCGGCGCGTTGTCGCCGGGTTCGGCCACCTCGGCCGCGGCCGGGGCGGTCTCGGCGGTGTCGGCATCTGCGGGTCGTGTCACCGTGGTGGCGGGGGCGGCGGATGCGACCACGGCGGAGGCGGGCTGCTTCGGCACCTCCCCCACGGCGCGATCGGTGGCGGCGACGATGTCGTTGAACGCACTCACGAAACCCTGCCGGGTCAGCCCGTCGACGTAGATCGTGGAGGTCAGGGTCAGTTCGAGGGTCTCGGCGGCGGTCGCGACCGTCCCGCTGACCGAAGAGCCTCGGCCGGGAAGATTGCGCCGTACGCTTTCAAAGCGAGCCGGGTCCGTGGTGCTCTCGACGTAGCGGTGAGTGAGTTGCACCCGCTCGTCGTCGACGGTGACGGTCAGGTCGAGGAGGCGATCGCCGGCGACCTGAATGGTGCCATCGGCGGCGATGGACACCCCGGGTTCCGCCTGGGCCCACTCGGCGAGTTTCGCAAGGGCGCTGCGGTCTGGTGTGGATGCCTTGGCCATGGCCCAGACGCTACTCCTCCCGCTCCCCGGCGGGGCCGGGCGCGCTGGGTACCGTGGCGACACCCAGCAGTGTGAGGTTCCGTGCAGCGCCCCGCCTTCACCATCGGCATCGAGGAGGAGTATCTCCTCGTCGACCCCGAGACCCGCAACCTCGTGCTCGATCCCGGCGAGGCGGTGTGGGCGGCGTGTCGGGAAGTCCTCGGGCACCAGGTGAGCCCGGAATTCTTGAAGGCACAGATCGAGGTCGGCACCACCATCTGCACCACCGTCGCCGAGGCGCGGCGCGATCTGGCGACGCTGCGGGCAGGCCTGGTGCGAGTGGCCGAGGAGCACGGGATGCGGCTGATCGCGGCGTCCACGCACCCGTTCGCCGACTGGGCCAGCCAACAGGTCACCGAACGCGAGCGCTACCTGATGCTCGCCAAGGACCTCCAGGTGGTGGTGCGCCGCCTCGTCATCTGCGGCATGCACGTGCACGTCGGGATCGAGGATCAGGAGCTCCGCATCGACCTGATGAACCAGGTCACCTACTTCCTGCCGCATCTGCTCGCCCTGAGCACCTCGTCTCCGTTCTGGCACGGCATCGAGAGCGGGCTGAAGTCGTACCGGCTGAGCGTCTTCCGCTCGCTGCCCCGCACCGGGATCCCCGAGCAGTTCTTTTCGTGGGCGGAGTACCGGCGCCACGTGGACACGCTGATCGAGCCGGGTCTCATCGAGGACGCCTCGAAGCTGTGGTGGGACGTCCGGCCCTCGAACCGGTATCCCACTCTCGAGCTGCGGATCTCCGACGTCTGCACCCGCATCGACGATGGGATGGTGGTTGCCGCGCTGTTCCAGTCGCTGCTGGCGACGCTCTTCCGGCGGCGCACCCTCAACCAGCGCTGGCGGCACTACTCGCCGATGCTCATTGCCGAGAACGTGTGGCGAGCGCAGCGGTACGGGACCGAGGGCTCGCTCATGGACTTCGGCAAGGGCCGGTTGGTCCCGTTCTCCGATCTGGTCGAGGAGCTGATCGAGTTGGTGAGCGAGGACGCCGCGGAGTTGGGGTGCCTCGCCGAAGTGCAGCGCGCCCGCGAGGTGGTGGTGACCGGGACCAGCGCCGATCGCCAGGTGGCCACCTATCGCGCCGCCATCGCCGCCGGGGCGGGGGAGCAGGAGGCGCTGGCGGCCGTCGTCGACGAACTCATCGCCGACACCGCCACCGGGTTGTGACCGGCTCCGGCACCGGGGGCATCCGCTAGGGTTGCCGCCGCCATGTTCGATCACGCCCAGGCGGCCGTCGAAGCCGCACTCGCCGCCGGAGCCACCTACGCCGATGCTCGCTACGTCGAGGCCCGTGACGAGCAGATCGAGGTGCTCAACGGCATGGTCGAGCAGCTCGACCGCAACGAGGCCGCCGGGGTCGGGGTCCGGGCGCTGATCGGGTCGTCCTGGGGCTTCTTCGGCACCCATGACCTGTCTCCCGCGGCACTGCGCGCCGCCGGAACCCGGGCCACCGAGATCGCCAAGGCCTCGGCCGTGGTGCCCGGCAAGCCGGCGCCGCTGGCCGACGTCCCGGTCGTCCAGGCGGAGTACGAGACGCCGCACACCGAGGCCCCGCTCGACGTCCCTCTCTCCGAGAAGGTCGATCTCCTCATGGCGGTCACCGCGACGATGCAGGAGGTCAAGCAGGTCCGTCTTGCCCGGGCCGCGCTCGGTGCCTGGGACACCCACAAGTGGTTCGTCTCGTCACAGGGGCACCGGATCCATCAGCATCTCGTCGAGACCGGGGGCGGCTACGACGCCACCGCGGTCGGCGAGGGTGAGACCCATCGCCGCTCGTTCCCGCAGTCGTTCGGCCAGTTCGAGACCGGGGGCTTCGAGGTGGTGCGGCGCTGGGACTTCCTCGGCAATGCCCCGCGCATCGCCGAGGAGGCGGCGGCCTTGCTCGACGCCGCCGATTGCCCCGAAGGGGAGATGACCCTCATCCTCGAGGCGAGCCAGCTCGCCTTGCAGATTCACGAGTCGGTCGGCCACGCCATCGAGCTCGACCGCATCCTGGGTTGGGAGGCGGCCTTCGCCGGCACCTCGCACCTCGAGCTCGCCAAGCTCGGCACCCACCGCTATGGGTCCGAGCTGATGAACATCACCGCCGATGCCACCCTGGGCGGCGCCCTCGGCACCTTCGGCTTCGACGACGAGGGCACCCCGGCGCAACGGGTGCCGATCGTGGACCGCGGCCGCTGGGTCGGGGTGCTGTCCGGCCGGGACTCGGCCGCCATCGCCGGGCTTCCCCCTGGAGGGATGGTGCGCGGCGATGGCTACGCCCGCCTCCCCATGGTGCGCATGACCAACGTCGGTCTGCTTCCCGGCGACTCGTCGCTGGAGGAGATGATCGCCGACACGGAACGCGGTGTGTACATGTCCACCAACCGCTCCTGGTCGATCGACGACAAGCGCCTCAACTTCCAGTTCGGCTGTGAGATCGGGTGGGAGATCAAGAACGGCAAGCTCGGGCAGATGGTGAAGAACCCCACGTACACCGGCATCACGCCGCGTTTCTGGGCCCAACTCGACCTGCTCGCCGGAGAAAAGGAGTGGGTGCACTGGGGCACCCCCAATTGCGGCAAGGGCCAGCCGATGCAGGTGGCCCACACCGGGCACTCGGCGTCGCCGGGCCGTTTCGCCGAGGTGCGGGTGGGAGTGAAGGGATGACCGATCCGCGCCAGGCCGCCGATCGCCTGATCGAGATCATCGGCAACCGCGCCGAGGCCGAGGCCACGGTCGCGGTGGGCCGTCTCGAACTGACCCGCTTCGCCAACTCGTTCATCCATCAGAACGTCGGCGAGGAGTACGTCAACGTGCGCCTGCGGGTCTCCGCCGACGGCCGTGTCGCCACCGTCACCGGCAATCGCGGCGACGCTGCCGCCCTGGCCAAGTTGGCGGAGTCGGCCCTGACCGTTGCCGCCACTCAGCCCGTGGACGAGGATTGGCCCGGGCTCACCGCACCGATCGAGATTCCGCCTGCAGACTTCTCCCACGCCTCCACCAACGATGCCGTGCCGGCGCAACGCGCCGCGGCGGTGAAGGCGTTCGTCGACGCCGGTGAGGGGCTCTCGGCCGCCGGATTCTGTGACACCGACTCTTTCGCGGCCGCCTTCGCCAACAGCGCCGGCCACCGCGCTGCGGCGCGCGGCAGTCGCGCCACCATCGATGGGATCCATCAGACCGGAGAGAGCGCCGGGGCGGCGCACCAGACCTCCAACGCCTTCGCCGAACTCGACGGCGCCGCCGCCGGCGCCCTTGCCGCCGACCGGGCGCGGCGCGGGATGCACGCCTTCGACCTCAAGCCGGGGGAGTACGAGGTGGTGCTGGCCCCCGAGCCGGTGGCGACCATCGCGGTGTTCCTCGACTTCTACGGGCTCAACGGCAAGGCCTGCAACGAGGGCCAGTCGTTCGTCGAACTCGGTGCCGCCCAATTCGATCCCCGTATCACGCTCCTCGACGATCCGATGGGAGCGGGAGCGCTGGGGGAGGCCTATGACTCCGAAGGTACCCCCAAGCAGAAGACCGTGCTCGTCGATGCCGGGACGACCAAGACCGTGGTCCACGATCGCCGCTCGGCGCGGCGCGCCGGAACGGCGACCACGGGTCATGCCTGGGCGATGAGCGGTTCGTTGGGGCCGCTGGCCGGCCACGTCGTCGTCCAACCCGGGACCGATAGCGTGGACGACATGATCGCCGCGGTGGAGCGCGGGGTCTACGTCGCCACCTTCAACTACTGCCGCATCCTCGATCCGAAGAGCCAGGTGGTCACCGGGCTCACCCGCAACGGCACCTTCATGATCGAGAACGGGGCGATCACCGGGGCCATCACCAACCTCCGGTTCACCCAGTCGTTCGTCAAGGCGCTCGGCCCGGGCAACGTCCTGGGAGTCGGCAGCGATCTCCGCTACGCCGACTCCGAGTTCGGCCAGGGAGTGGTGCGGGCGCCGTCGCTGCGTCTCGCCTCCTGGAACTTCACCGGAGGAGCGGGGGGCTGATTTCCCGCTGCGCGGGAAATCAGCAGTCTCCAGTCGCCAGTCCCCAGTCACCAGCATCGTCTCCAGTCTCCAGTCTCCAGTCTTCGCATTCGCCCGACGCATCTTCTCTGCTTCTTTGCCTACTGGTGACCGGCGACTGGTGACTGGGGACCCGACTGGCGACCGGTGACTGGGGACCGGGGACTGGCGGTTACATTCGGCCCCGCATGAAGCTCACCCGTCTCCTGCCTCGCTCCTCCGACTACCGCTGGGAGTATCTCGGGGCCGACCTGGTCTCGGGGGTGACCGTGGCCATCGTCGCCCTGCCCCTCGCCCTCGGGTTCGCCGTGTCCACCGGGGTGTCTCCTGCGATCGGGGTGACCACCGCCATCGTGGCCGGGATCGTGGCGGGCCTGTTCGGGGGTTCCAACTTCCAGGTGAGCGGGCCGACCGGCGCCATGACCGTCGTGCTCATCCCGATCGTCGCGACGCGCGGCCCCGAGGCGCTCCCGCTGGTGGCAGTCGTCGCCGGATTGTTGCTGGTGGCGATGGCCGTGGCCGGGATCGGGCGCTACGTGGGATTCGTCCCGTGGCCGGTGATCACCGGCTTCACCAACGGCATCGCCGTGATCATCTTCCTCCAGCAGCTCCCGCTGGTGCTCGGGGTGACTCCCGAGCACGCCGAGTCGACTCTGGTGGTCGCCACCCGCACGGTGCGCGGGTTCGTCGAATCTCCGGCAGGTCCGGCTCTGGTGCTCGGGGCGACGACGGCCGCGGTGATGGTGTTGTGGCTGAAGGTCCCTCGGCTGCGGACGGTTCCGGCGAGCATGATTGCCCTGTTGGTCGGCACCGGGATCTCGCTGCTCGGCTGGTTCGACGGTGTCGCCCGGGTCACCGGCATCCCCCGCACGATCCCCACCCCCGACCTCCCGATGTTCTCGGTGGGCGGGATGGTCGACATCACCCGGGTGGCCTTGGCGGTGGCGATCCTCGCCGCCCTGGAGAGCTTGCTCTCGGCGGTCGTGGCCGACGGTCAGACGATCGAGGAGCGCCACGATCCCGATCGGGAACTCCTCGGCCAGGGTTTGGCCAACGTCGCGGTGGGCTTCTTCGGTGGGATGCCCGCCACCGGCGCCCTGGCTCGAACCGCGGTCAATGTCCGCTCCGGCGCCAAGACCCGAGTCGCCGCGGTGTTCCACGGGGTGGTGCTCGTCGCCATCTTGGGATTCCTGGCGCCTCTCGCCACGAAGATCCCGCTGGCGGTGCTCGGTGGGATCCTGATGGTGGTGGCGGTGCGAATGGTGGAGTCCCACGCCGCCCGCACCATCCTGCGATCGACCCGGTCGGATGCGTTCGTGCTGTTGCTGACGATGGGGGTCACCATCGTCTTCGATCTGATCCTCGCCGTCGAGGTGGGAATGATCGCCGCCGGGTTCCTCTTCGTCGTTCGGATGAGCCGGCTGTTCAGCATCGACCCCGAGATGCTGTCGGGATCCACCGAGGGTCACCACGACACCGCCGCCGAGATCCGTGAGGAGTCGGAACTCGATCGTGAGAACATCCTCGCCTTCCGCATCGACGGCCCGGTGTTCTTCGGCGCCGCCGCCCAGTTCTTCGATCAGGTGCTCAAGGAGACCTCGGGGATCAAGGTGGTGATCCTGCGGATGCGGCGAGTGCCGGTGATGGATGCCACCGGGCTCACCGCACTGCGGGGACTGGTCGAAGCGCTCGAACGGCAACACATCGTGGTGATGGTGTCCGGCTTGCAACCCCAGCCGCGGGAGATGCTGGAACGCACCGGGGTGCTCGACCTGATCAGTCGCAACCGCGAGCACCTCTTCGACACCTCGGAAGAGGCGATCGCCCATGCCCGGGAGCACCTGCGCAGAGCGGATCACCACAAGGCGGGCTGAGAGGAAGCGGTCAGCGGTCAG
>DNGH01000212.1 GCA_003486285.1 Actinomycetota bacterium | reverse complement strand
CAACTCACCGCAGCCGACGCCCTCGCCACCCACGCCCGCGAGGAATTGGGGATCTCCGCCATGACCACGGCGCGCCCGGTGCAGGCCGCGGTGACCTCGGCGATCACCTTTTCGATCGGCGCGGCGCTGCCCCTCCTGGTGGCGGCGATCTTCGGAGAGTCGCTGCGGGTGCTCATGGTCGGCGTCACCTCACTGTTGTTCCTGGTTGCACTGGGCCTGGTCGGGGCCCGGGCCGGAGGCGCTCCGGTGTGGAAGGCCGCGGCGCGTGTGACCTTCTGGGGGGCGCTGGCGATGTTGGTCACCGCCGCCATCGGCAAGGCCTTCGGCGCCGTGGTGTGACCTCGCGGCCGGTGCCCTGGCTCTTTCGGGGCGCTTAGCTCAGTTGGAAGAGCGCTTTTCCCTTGTCGCAGGGCCCGCCTTGAGGGGCGGTGAAGATCAGACCTGGCTGTCGTGCGCCTGGTGGTTGCCTTTGTCCAACGTGCCGGAGACCTCCAAGACGAGCGTTCCATCCGCATCCCAGATGCGGATGGTCGCCGTGTCATTCACACCGGGCTGGCCGGCGTCGGTGAATGTCCAAACGATGGTGGCGCCGGACTGGTTGTTCCAGCGGCCGGTGCCGATGCCGAGGTAGGTGTCGAAGCCCGCCTCAGGCGGCGCCGGGTCGATGGCCGAATCATCCGTGCACACCGCGGCGGTCAGTTCCTCCAGGTGGAAGCGGTTGCCGTCCCGGCCCTGACCCCAGTTGACCTGCAGGTTGTTGGGCCCGGCACTGGCATCGCACTGGAGGGTGAAGCCGTGGGTCACGCGCACGTTGGCTGCCGTGAACACGCTGCCCCCGCCGGTCATGCGGGTATCCAAGAAGAAGAGCACGGGCTCGAGGGGCCCTTCTTCAACCGATGTCATGGTGACACCTGTCATGGTGACCGCGTCTGTCGCCAGGGCACGCCCAATGAAGGTCGCGCCTGTGACCGTGATGGCCGCACCCGAGAGGATGGTCCCCTGGAAGTTCGAAGCCGTCAGTGTCGCGGCCGCGCCTGTTGGAGTCCACCAGAACACGTCATCCGCGTCTCCGCCGACGATGACGACATTGAAGCCGGTGCCCGTGAGGGCGCCTACACCTTTGAGAATCCAGACCGGATCGGGGTCGCCCCCGGCGTCGAGAGTGAGCGTTCCCGTCTTACCCGAGGTATCGAAACTGTAGACACCCGGAGAAAGCGTGACGCCATCCAGGTCGCCCGTCAGCTCATTGCCCGCCGGCACGCTCACCAGGCCTACGTCGGCGTGCGCGTCCAGGAAGTCAGCGTAAGCAGCATCGACCGCGACGCCGTCATCGTGAAAGGCCCCGGTGACATTGGAAAGGGTCAAAGTGAGGGCGCCGCCATGGTGGAGGTCCCCAATGACATTGGAACGGGTCAAAGTGGCGGCGCCGGTGGAGCCCACATCTCCGGTGACAGTGGAGTCGGTAAGGGTCACCGCCGTGCCCAGGACTACGAAGTCCTCCGCGGTCCCCAAGTCGACGGTGGTCGCAGCTCCAGCGATCGTGACCGGGAACACCAACAGAGGCGTGGCGATGACGAACGCCACCAGAACCGAGGCGAACCTCCGCTGGGTTCGCTTGACGGAGCGCCGCGGGGTCATACCGTGATGTGGGGTCATACCGAGATATTAGCGCCCGGGACGAGTAGGTGCCGGGTCCACATGGCGTCGACAAGAGGGTCAGATAGAACGCGAACAGCGCCAACGAAATGAGGGCCGAAAGCCCTTGTACTGCAAGGGACTTCGCCGAATCGCCGCGTCTCGCCTGAACCCCTGATCTCCCTTACAAGGGAGAAGTCGGGGATTCGAGTCCCTTAGCGCCCAGAAAGCGTTGTCGAGACCGCAATGGCAGGTTTCGCGTTCTGTGCAACTAGGCCCACCGGGACTCGCTCGAGCCTTGAATTGCGTCGTCGTTCAGCGGTGATTGCGCCCTGCTGCGCGGAGGTCCCGTCGGGTGGGATGTTCAACACGCTCGTCATCATGGCCATCCCCATTCGCGACATGAACCAGACACGGCAAGCGGGGTGATGCACTGGAGGCGGAGTCTGGCGGTTACAACCAGGTGCCGGTCTGGTCGCGCAGCAGGCCGCGCCAAAGCCGCGGCGACATCTCGGGGTTGGACGCCTTGATGGCGAGCACCCGTTGCAGTGCACGCTGGTAGCGCGCCTCTCCCATGCGTATCGTCTGATGGGGCCAGTGGCGCAGCGCCTCCTCCACCGACCACACATTGATGGTGCCGAGCCTCCAGTCCCTGCGGGTGAGGTCGTCGAGGTGGGCGACGGTAAACCCCTTGAGCCGTCCCGAGCCGTCGACATAGGGGTCCATGTAGCTGTCGACGAGAGCCCGCACGCTCTTGAAGACGGGCTTGCGGCCATGGAGCCCCTCGTCCCGGGAGCGGGCGACCGTTCCCCACAGCGCATCGTCCTGGTAGATGAAGAGGACGTGATCGAGGCCGTCGTGAGACTCCAGGTCGAGGGCGAGGGCCGGGTAGCCGTGCTGCTCGAGCACCGTCGCCGCGAACAGCACCGCCTCCAGGCAATGGGCCCGGCCGCGGTCGACCACTCCGCGAAAGGTGCGCAGGGTCTTCTCCCAGTTGTAGGGGAACTCGCGCAGGAACCGCTGCACCTGGCGCGGGGTGCGCAACGTGTCGATGAGGCGTTGCTCGGCCGAAGTGAATCGGTCCCGGGCCGGCGTGCGGGGCGTCATGCTGGAGCGAACCTAACCGCTCCCGTAGGCGATGCCGGCGGCGTCCCTGTTTCCGGGGTTGGGCGCGAGAGACGCGCCCGGGCCCCGGGTCTGGTCCCCCGGGGCCCGGGACAGGTGCGGACTCGGTCACCCGCCGATCTGGATTTCGAGGCCGCCATCGGCCTCCGCCTCCGCCGCGGTATCGGCTTCGGCCTCCGCATCGACCGCCGCCTGAGCAGCGAAGGTAACGCTGGAGACCAGGTCTCCATCGACCTCGCTGAGCAGGACGGTCGCGGTCGCGGTCGCCGAGCGGAACTCGACGACGATGGCGTCTACGGTCTGGCTGACGATCGCGGCTTCGAACCCGGTGTCCGCCTGGATGCCGGTGATCGACAAGGCGCCACCGGTGAGACTGACCCCGACCCGCCCGGCGCCATCCACCGTCACGACGTCGCCGATGCCGAGATCGAGCGAACCGTCGACCGCAGTGTGCGGCCGGGGAAGGTCTATCCCGATACGGGCGGCGACGTCGGCGGCGAGGTCCTGGGCGCCGTCGGGAAGGTTCCCGGTGACGGCGGCGCTGCCGCCGGCTGCCAGGGAGGCGCAGAGGCCGATGGCAGCCACCTTGAGAGCGGTATGCGAGGCCGCGGATGCAGCGATGGTCGTGGTCATGGTCACC
>DNGH01000210.1 GCA_003486285.1 Actinomycetota bacterium | reverse complement strand
GCGTGGGAGGAAGCCAAGCGACTGGAGTCATGAGTTCAGAGTTCAGAGTTCAGAGTTCAGAGTTCAGAGTTCAGAGTTCAGAGTTCAGAGTTCAGAGTTCGGAGGTCGGACTCGAGCACTGGGGCCGTCAAGGGGTTGACCGGAGCCCAGTCCTCTGGCATCGAGAAGTGGTGCAGGACTACCACAAGCTGCAGGTGTGGCAGCGATCTCACCACCTCAGTCTGCGCGTCTACCGATACACCGCCCGGTTCCCGCGAGAGGAGCGGTTCGTCCTCGTTCCCCAGATGCGCCGATCCGCCGCCTCTGTCGCCACGAATATCGTCGAGGGATGCGGACGCGCTACACCTGCCGACTTCTCGAGGTTCCTCACCATCGCGATCGCCTCAATCGCTGAGCTGCACTATCAACTCGAACTCGCGCGGGACCTCGAATTGGGTAACCCGGCGGACAACGAAGCGATCCGACGAGAGGCCAAGGAGATCTGGGCGATGCTGCGCTCCCTGCGCGAGCGGGTAAGGGGCGCAGGTTGAGAGCTGAGAGTTCAGAGTTGAGAGTCCAGAACTCTGAACTCCAAACTCTGAACTCAAGACTTCAATACTTACCCGATTCCCACCGCACCACTACTCTCACCCCCACATAGGAGGGCCCGTGACGACTATCAGTTCGATACGGGCCCGCGAAGTCCTCGATTCCCGGGGGAACCCGACCGTCGAGGCCGAGGTGACGCTCGCTGGCGGTCATTTCGGTCGTGCCGCGGTTCCATCGGGAGCATCGACGGGGGCACTCGAAGCGATCGAGCTTCGAGACGGCGGAGCCCGCTACGGCGGGAAGGGCGTTACGCGGGCCGTCGCCAACGTCAATGACACCATTGCGCCGCTGCTGCTCGGGCGCGATGCGATGGATCAGGCGTCGCTCGATCTCGCCATGTGCGACCTCGACGGCACTCCCAACAAGGCCAAGCTCGGGGCGAATGCGATCCTCGCCGTCTCCCTCGCCGTGGCGCGCGCCGCGGCTACCGCCTCCGGCATGCCGCTGTATCGCTATCTCGGTGGCCCGGCGGCGTGCACCCTTCCGGTCCCGCAGCTGAATGTGGTCAACGGTGGCGCCCACGCCGCCAACTCGATCGACGTCCAGGAGTTCATGCTGATCCCGGCCGGATTTGGCACGTTCCGCGACTCGCTGCGGGCCGGGGTCGAGGTGTATCACACCCTGAAGCAGGTCCTCTCCGGGCGCGGCCTCCCCACCAATGTCGGCGACGAAGGTGGCTTTGCGCCCGATCTCGCAGGATCGCGCGACGTGTTGGCGGTCCTGGTGGAGGCGATCGGCGCCGCCGGATACGAGCCGGGCACCCAGATCGGCCTGGCCCTCGACGTCGCCGCCACCGAGTTCCACAAGGATGGCGTGTACCGGTTCGAAGGTGCTGCCCGCAGCCCCGCCGAGATCGTGGATCACCTCGAGGCCCTGGTGCAGGAGTTCCCCATCGTCTCGATCGAGGACGGCCTCGCCGAGGCCGACTGGGACGGCTGGGCGATGATGACCGAGCGGCTCGGCTCGCGAGTGCAGTTGGTGGGCGACGACATCTTCGTCACCAACCGCGACCTGCTGCGGCGCGGCATCGCCTCCAAGGTGGCCAACTCGATCCTGATCAAGGTCAACCAGATCGGGAGCCTGTCCGAGACCCTGGCCACGATGGAGATGGCCGAGCGCGCCGGCATGGGCCGGGTGGTGAGCCACCGTTCCGGTGAGACCGAGGACAGTTTCATCTCTCACCTGGTGGTGGCGACCAACGCCGGGCAGATCAAGACCGGGGCGCCCGCCCGCGGGGAGCGCACCGCCAAGTACAACCAGTTGTTGCGCATCGAGGAGCACCTCGGTGCCGGTGCCCGCTTTGCCGGCTGGGACCCCTTCCCGCAGCGGAGGCGCTGATGGGCGCCCGGCGCGGACTCGGCTTCGGCGGCACGCTGCTCACGATGGTGATCGTCGTGGGCCTGGCGGCTGCGGTCGGGATCATCCCGTTCCGCCAGGTGCTCGCCCACGACCGCTCGGTGGAGTTGGCCCGTCAGCAGCGTGACGCCCTGACCGCCGCCAACCTCGAATTGGAGCGGCAGATCGCCGCCCTCGAGACCCCCGGCGAGGTGGAGCGTCTCGCCCGGGAGCAGTTCGGGATGGTCATGCCCGGCGAGACCGCCCTGGTGGCGGTGCCGATCCCCGACGAAACCCTCCCCGTGGTGGATCGCCCCACCGAGTTCATCGACCACACCCCTTGGTGGCGGCGGTTGTGGGACTTCATGTCCGGGCAGGATCTCGCCGCGGATGAATGACCGGGAGGTGATGGCCGTCCAGATCGGACGGCGGTTGCGCTCCCCGGCCGAAGTGGTGGTGCGGTGCCACCTCGGCCTGCCCGTGGTCTCCCGGGTGCCACCGCTCCTCGAGGACGGCACCCCGTTCCCCACCTCCTACTGGCTGTCGTGCCCCCTGGCGGTGCGCCGCATCGGTCGTCTCGAGGCGGACGGCGGAGTGCAGGCCATGGAGGATCGCGCCCTCGCCGATCCCGAGTTCGGGAGCCGCCTCGACGCCGCCCACGCCCGTTACCGCGAGGAGCGGGACGGGCGTCTCCCCGCCGGGGCGTCACCACGGCCCACCGGGGGCGTCGGCGGGGCGCGGCGGGGGGGGAAATGCCTCCACGCCCACTACGCCGATCACGCCGCCGGCCACGACAACCCGGTGGGCGAGGACAGCGCGCTTCGGATCGAACCGCTCGATTGTGTCGTGCCCTGCGTGATCGAGGCCGCGGCAGGAGTCATCGCCAACCCGGAGTGGCGGGAGCCGCGGTGAGCACCGGTGCGGTGGACATCGGCACCAACACGGTGCGCCTCCTGATCCGCGACGGGGACGTCGAGTTGGAGCGGCGCATCGTGATCGTCGGCCTCGGTGTCGGGGTGGATGCCACCGGGAGGCTCTCCGCCGAGGCCATGGATCGGGCGGCCACGGTGCTGGCGGAGTACGGGGCGCTACTCGATCGCCACGACGCCACCCGGCGGCGGGCGGTGGCCACCTCCGCCTGCCGCGACGCCACCAACAGTGGGGAGTTCCTCGACCGGGTCGCCGCCCTCATCGGGGTGCGTCCCGAGGTGATCCCGGGAGAGGAGGAGGCCGCCCTGTCGTTTCGCGGCGCCTCCCGGGCCGTGCCGGGTGGCGGCCCCACCCTGGTGATCGATCCCGGTGGGGGCAGCACCGAGTTCGTCTATGGGACCGCATCCGTGGAGTACGCCCGCAGTGTCGACATCGG
>DNGH01000203.1:1304-3983 GCA_003486285.1 Actinomycetota bacterium | reverse complement strand
GGGACGTGCACCAGATGGACGTCGATGCCGTCATCGGCGAGCAAGCGCGCCGCCTCGTACACCCGGGTGGTGTGCACCCCGGTGGAGAAGACCGTGACGTCGCCGCCCTCGCGGACCACCGTCGACTTACCCAGCACGAATCGGTACTCGGGGCCGAACAGGATCGGGGAGTCGGACCGAGTCAGCCGCAGGTAGGCCGGTCCCTCCTTGGCGACGATGGCCCGAATCGCCTGGCGGGTCTCCACCTCGTCGGCGGGGGCCACCACGGTCATGTGGGCCATCGCCCGCATGATCGTGACATCGTCCCACATCAGGTGGGTCTTGCCCGTCATCCCGGCGAGCAGCCCGGCGTACCCACCCGCGATCTTCACGCTCAGCTCGGGCTGGGCAATGAGCACCCGGATGCTGTCCAGCGCCCGGGCGACGGCGAAGCAGGCGAACGTCGAAACGAACGGGATGAAACCGACGGTCGCCATGCCCGCGGCGACCCCGAGCAGATTCTGCTCGGCGATGCCCATCTGGAAGAAGCGATCGGGATGGGCGTTCTCGAAGATGTCGGCGCCCGTCGACGACCCCAGATCGCCGTCGAGGACGACGATGCGGGGATCCGTCTTGGCGATTTCGGCCACCTCCTCACCCCAGGCGAACCGCAGCGCCTTGCCCGGTGCCAGCGTCATGACCCACCTCCGTTCGCACCGAGTTCGGCGAGGGCGGTCGCCAGTTGCTCCGGAGTCGGCACCTTGCTGTGCCACTGGAAGCTGTTCTCCATGAAGGAGACGCCCTTGCCCTTGATGGTGTGCGAGATGATCGCCACGGGCAGGCCCTGCACCGCCTTCGCCTCTTCGAGCGTCGCCAGGATCTCCGCCATGTCGTGGCCGTCCATCTCGAAGACCCGCCATCCGAAGGCCGACCAGCGATCGACGAGTTGGGTGCCGGTGTAGGGAGGAAGGCGGTTCATCGCACTGTCGCCGCGCCAGCCGAACTGCTGCAGCTGGTTGTGGTCCACGATCGCGACGAGGTTGTCGATGCCGTGACGGGGGGCGACGTGGGCGGCCTCCCACACGATGCCCTCGTTGCACTCGCCGTCGCCGAGGATGGCGTAGGTGGTGAAGTCCTTCTTGGCGGCACGGGCGCCGAGAGCGATGCCGAGGGCGCCGGAGAAGCCGAGGCCGAGCGACCCCGACGACATGTCCACCCCGGGGGTGATCGTCATGTCGGGATGGCCCTGCAGCCGGGAGTCGATCGCATCGAAGGTGCTCAACTCCTCGATCGGGAAGTAGCCCCGCATGGCGAGCGCGGTGTAGAGGGCGATCGAGCTGTGTCCCTTGGAGAGCACCAGGCGATCCCGATCGGGCCAATCCGGCTCCTGCGGCCGGATGCGCAGCATCTGGAAGTAGAGGGCGATCAGCACGTCGATCACCGAGAGGGGACCGCCGAGGTGGCCGCCATGGGCGCCGGCGATGGTGCGGACGATGTGGGCCCGAGCCTGGCGGGCGAGGTCCTCGAGAGCGGCGACGCCGGGACCGGACATGGTGATGGGCTTGCTCACCTGCCTACCTCCTTCGGCCGCGGGATCACCGGCCGTCCTTCATCTCGTAAGAGCCCGGCACCACCGGCGGGGAGAACGCGGTCACCATCTCGAGGGGGCCGGGGCCGGTGGACACGGTGGCGTGGTGTTCCCCGATCGGGATGTACACCGTGACCCCGGGTTCGAGGTCGACACTCCCCTCGGGACTGATGAGCTTGCCGTACCCGGAGATGATGTAGATGGTCTCCTCCTGGGTGGGGTGGACGTGGCCTTCGGGCGCCGACCCCTCAGGAAAGATCGCCCAGCCGACGGTGAGGTTCTGGGCTCCCGTGGACTCCGGGCCCGAGTACAACCGCCATTCCCGGCCGGGGAGCTGAAACACTTGAGCCTCGTCGCGACGGACGGCTTTGAGCATGTGCAGCCCCTTCCCAGGTGGCCAGATCATCGATTATCGACTATTTGGCACGATAGGTAGCCCCCTGGGGAGCGTCAACCTGCCGAAAGGCCTCCGAGGAAGTCACCAGTCACCAGTCACCAGGAAGTCATCAGTCCCCAGTCTCCAGTCACCAGCAAGAACCGGTGGCAGGTTTCGGGTAGCGGAGCGGAAGGGGCGACGGGTAACCGGTAACCGGTAACCGGTAACCGGTAACCCTCACCTCCCCTTCAGAATCGACTCCACCTCGGCTTCCCAGCGGGCCGGGTCTCCGAGGTCGGCGAGGAAGTCGACGGCGTACTCGAGTTGGCGCATGCAGACGTCCCGCCAGACTCCACTGCGCAAGAAGGCGACGTGGTCGGTGGTCATGTCGTATCCGGTGAGATCCCGGCAATTGGTCGATCCGTGGGCGGCGGTGAACCCCGCCATCAGGCGCTGCACCAGGGTGCGGGCGACCTTCTTGGCCTGGCGGTGATCGGTGCAGCGCAATTCGGCCAGCCGGCCCACCGCCATGGCCGCACCGGTGATGGCCCCGCAGGGGCCACCGGAGTAGGCGACTCCCCCGTTGAGGGCCATCGCCGGCGACGAGTCCAGCGGGGCGGCCAGCCCCCAGTGCTCCTGGAGCGCCACCAATGCCACCTCGGCACATCCGTAGGTGTTGTCATCGCGCAGAAACAGCGCCCGGGTCCGATCGATGAGAGCGGGGTCGGTCATCGCG
>DNGH01000203.1:0-1103 GCA_003486285.1 Actinomycetota bacterium | reverse complement strand
GCCGGGTGGACTACAGACGATGAATGGCTCTGGCTGGGGACTGGAGACTGGGGACTGGAGACTCAACTGCCCCAACTCCCGTCCCACTCCCCCACCACCTCGCAGCCTTCGACCCGGCGGCACTCGTCGAGCAGGTTCTCCGACACCGCGATCTCGAACAGGTGCAGGGTGTGCTTGATCCGGACGATCCGGGCGCGCTCCGGGGCAACCCCGGGCAGGGAGTGGATGGCGGCGGCGATGGCCGCGGCGTCCGTCGGGCGGGCGATCGGGATCCGGCCGCAGGCCAGCGAGCCGGCGGTGAGGGCGTTCACCCAGGTGGCATGACGGTCGATCTCGCCGAAGACGCGTTCGGTGATCACATCGGCGAGACCGATGCCGTGGGCGTTGCCGCCGGTCTCGGCGGTCAGTCCGAGCACCACGATGCGGGCGATGCTCGGTCCGTCGAAGCCGGGCAGGGCCACCCCCAACTCGCCGCGGCCGGTGACGTTGGCGTCCATGCCGACCCCGCTGATGTTCTTGCCGAACTCCTCGACCACGAGCACGTCGACGGTGGGGAGCAGGATCCGGGGCATCAGCCGGCGCGCCTCCTCGAGGAGGCTCTGCTCGCGTCCGACCACCGCCGCGGCGGGCATCGCCTCGATCGCCGCCAGGTCGCCGTAGGCGTTCTCGACGAGCCCGAGCCCGAAGCCCACCTTGCCGGTGGCCAGGATCGCCCTGCCGGCGGCGAGGATGAGACTGTCGAACACCTCATACCCTTCGCCGTGGAGGCGGCGGGCTCCCTCGTGTTTGCCCAGGCCGATGGCGAGCATCTTGCAGATGCCGCTCTCCACCGGTCCCTTGAAGCCGGTGTGAGGCTTGATGCGATTCACCGGTACGACGATGTCCGCCTCGTTCCAGGCGATGGCGTCCATGACGAGCCCGACCGCGTTGCCGTGCGCCGAGACCACCGACCCGATCTCGACCACCTCCATCGAGCTGCGGATCGGGGCCCCGATGCGCTCCGCAGTGATGCCGAGATGGGCCAGCACCTCGACCTGGCCCTCGGCGGTGGCACCGCCGTGCGATCCCATCGCCGGGACCACGAACACGTCGCAACCCTGGTG
>DNGH01000266.1 GCA_003486285.1 Actinomycetota bacterium | reverse complement strand
GCCGGCGGCGGCGTCGCGGCCGGGGCCGCGCCCTTGGGCCGCTTGGGCGGGGCGAACGATCCCCACAACGCGCCGAGCACGGCGCTGACGCCGGCATAGATGCCGAGCGTCGGGATCGAGAGCGGTATCACGCTGAAGACCATCAACAGCAACGCGACACCCGCACCGGTCACCAACCCCCAGATGAGTCCCCGGATCGGATGCCGGGTCAAGGTGGTCTCGGCCATCATCCCTCCCTCCACGACAGCGCCGGCCGGGCATTGAACAGGACCCCGGTGAACCCGGCGGCGGCGAGCAGCGCCGCCAACATGCCGGGCGGGGTGAGCAGTGGATTGGGTCCGACGAACTTCACCCAGCCATCGCCGGTGCAGTTCGGTTCGGGATAGACGTCCATCTCGGGGAGTTCCGCGGCGCCCCATCCGTCCACGAAGGCACCCTTGGCCTGGATCAGCGCGGTGAATTGGAACGGCAGCAGGTCGCCGAAGTCGACCGAACCGGCGTTGCGATTCTTGTCGCGGGGATTGGGGTCGCCGCCGTCGTCGCCAAAGAGGCCTTCGGCCTTGATGAACCAACGGTGATCGTGGAAGGTCGCCGGAATGGTCGACCCGAAGTAGACGAGGACACCGCCGGTATCGACCTCGAATGGGTTGTCGCGAGTCATCGCCTGGTGGCCGTAGACGTCGTAGGCAGGCCCGTCGCCGCCGCGATCGAACATGGCGTCGATCGACATCCCTGCGGAGTCGTAGGAGATCACCACGCCCTTGCAGGGGCCGGTGAGGCTGGAACCGGTGTCGGCCGGGTCGAAGTCGCCCGAGACCGCATCGAGGAAGCCCTCCTCCGTGACCTCACCGACCCGGTCGTCCCAGATCCCGGCGACGCCCTCCGGAGGCAGCTGCCCCAGGTCGGGGATCCCGTCACCGTTGAGGTCGGCGAAGTCGCCGCGGAATTGCTCGGGGATGAACTGAAAAAGATCTACTACCGGCTCCTCCTCCTGGGCCAGGGCCGGTGGCACTGCGAACAGCACCACGACGCCCAGGGCGAGAAGCAGGTTGCGAACGCGCCGCATGACTGCGATCCCCCTTGATCGGATGATCCGAGGCTACAACACCGTCAGGTGAGATGTTCCTCGTCGTCCGCCTCGTCCATGACCACGTCCATCCGATGGCCACAGTCCTCGCAGAGGTAGGGGACCACTTCGCCGGCGGTCGGTTCGTCGTCGGGCGGCGGGTAACCCACCCGGTGGGCGGTTCCCGAGCACTCGGTGCAGGTGATGGTGTCGGGTGTCATGACTGCAGCGTATGCCTGCCGACGCCCCACCGGTAGGCCTGATCGGCCGTGCTAACCGGCGAGGGTTCGGATGTAGGCGATCACGTCGATGAGATCGGCATCGCTCAAAGCCGGGTTTCCGCCCCGGGCGGGCATCACCTTTCCTGTCGTGCTGAGCGGGTCATCGGCCGCCCGGCCGACGTCGAGGAAGGCGAGGAGTTCGGTGTCGGTGAGCCCGGCGGCAAAGGTCGAGGTGGTCAGAGGCTTTCCCAATCCCTCGACTCCGACCCCGCCGGGGCCATGGCAGGTGATGCACGTGGAGTCGAAGACCGCCTGGCCGCGGACGCGCTCCCCCGCCCCGGAAGGCACAGTGACGGTTGTCGGCGAGTTCCCGACCGCGTCGCTGCACGCGGCGACCGCCAGAGTCATGGTCAGTGCAAAGATGGCGCGGCGCATCGGATCTCCCCGCCGGGTCGGCCTCTGCCGCTCCGGCGCGGCGACATCATCGCAGGCTGCGTCGCAGATCCACCGCCGGTTCCCGCTCCAGTTCTGCCTGCAGGGTGGCTCGCGCCTTCTTCCAGGCGGCGTGTACCGAGCAAGGTTTGTCGGGATGGCACCAGTCTCCGGTGAGGACGCAGCGGCCGTCATCGACCGAGGTCTCGACGGTGACCACCAGATCCCAGAGTGTCGCCGTAGCCACCGCCGGGGCGAGGCGGTAACCCCCGGTAGGCCCCGGATCCGAGGTCACCCATCCGGCAGCCACCAGGGGGCGCATCACCTGAGGGAGGTAGTTGCGGGTGGTGCCCACGGCCTCAGCCAGTCGGGATCCCTTGACGGTCTCATCCGGGGCCGCGGCCAGCATGGTCAGCACCCGCCTGGCGAACTCCGTCCGATTGGAGAGGTCGAACCGCATGGCCCTTTTCCGAGTCGTGGACTACTCGATTGAGCCATCTCGGCGTGTCGGCGGCCAGGGGCGAAGGGCCTGAAGGAAGTCTCCAGTCTCCAGTCGCCAGTCCCCAGAGAAGTCTCCAGTCCCCGGTCTCCAGCAATGGGGGGGTGTCGGCTGGGGGCGCGAGGGTCCGGCGGAGACTGGTGACTGGTGACTGGTGACTGGAGACTCCCACTACCCTCCCCGGGCGTGACCCGTCGATTCTCCTGGTTCGCTTGCCTGTTGCTCGTGGCCGCGGCTTGCAGCTACGAGTCCTCGGGCACCACCACGACCAGCCTGGCTCTGGACGACGAGGAACCGGTGGCGACGACGCCCACCGAGATCGTGGCGGGAGATCAGAGGTCCGAGGGCTCCTCGATCCTCGTGGAATCGCTCACGCTTCCCGCCGCGGGGTGGGTGGTGGCGCGGCTCGACAGCGGCGGCTCCCCCGGGGAGGTGATCGGCATCAGCGAGCTGCTCTCCAAGGGCACCATCACCGGCGTCCCGGTGCCGTTCCTGATCCCCGTGTCCGACACCACGACGGTCCACCTCACGGTCCACATCGACATGGACGGTGACGGCGAGTTCGTCTACGAGCCCCCGGACTCCTTCATCGATGTCGTCGCCACCACCGCTGCCGGCGAACCGGCGACCACCACTCTGACCATCACCCTCCTGCCGCCCCTGGGCCCGGCGTCGGCGCTGCTCGATGCCCAGGTGACCACCGGGTACTCCGTGGTCGTCGCAGGTGGGCTGCTTCCCGCTCCCGGATTCCTGGCCGTCCATGCCAACGACGGCGGCGAGCCCGGTGCGGTGTTGGGAGTCAGCGAGCTGCTCCCTGCCGGCGAGGTGGGTGCGGTCACCGTGGACCTCGACGAGCCGCTGGACGACAGCGGGCAGCTCCACGCCGTGGCCTGGGTGGACCGCGACGAGGATGGGCTCTTCACCCCCGGTCCCGACGGTGACGAGATGGCGGTGACCGAGGACGGTTCCTTGGCCGCGGCCCTGGCCCGCGTGACGGTGCTGCGGCTCGAACCTGCGGCGCTCGTCGTCGAGGACCAGGAGGTGGCCAACGGTGTATTCGTCATCTCCAGCCTCGAGGCCCCGAGCCCCGGTTTCATCGAGATCCTCCGCGATGCCTCCGGGGCACCGGGCACGCGCCTGGTCGCAGTCCTGGTCGATGCCGGCTCGGTCGACGACCTGGAGGTTCCGCTTCCCGCCGGCGTCGTCGACGGGGCCACGCTGTGGCTGCGCCTTTGGGTGGACTTCGACGAATCCGGATCACTGACCGCAGCCGACCTGCGCGCCCTCACCGAACTGGGTGGCGATCCGATCGAGGAGTCGTTCGTCGTGAGTATCGG
>DNGH01000102.1 GCA_003486285.1 Actinomycetota bacterium | reverse complement strand
TTCTGGTCGAAGGACGAGATCCTCGCCTCGATCTACTACGACTCCGGCCACGGTGGCGGGACCCTGGCCACGGTGGTGCTGGTCTTGGCGATCGCCGGTGCGTTCATCACCGCCTTCTACATGGCCCGCGCCGTGTACCTGACTTTCTTCGGCGAGTACCAGGGTCACGGCCATCCGCACGAGTCGCCGCGGATCATGACCTACCCGCTGATCGGGCTCGGGGTGCTCGCTGCCATCGCCGGGTTCGCCAACATGCCTGGCATCTACACCGGATTCACCGATTGGGTGGGGGCGCGACCCTTCGCCATGGGCGATCACCACGCCGAGGCGATCAACTTCGGCCTCGCCGGGATCGGCCTGGCGATGGCGCTGCTCGGCATCGCCGCCGGCACCCGGTTGTGGAAGCCCGACCGCGCCACCCAGCAGGAGCGGGACCGGTTCCGCATTCCGGTGCTGTATCCGTTGCTGGAGAACAAGTACTACATCGACGACCTGTACCTGAAGGGTGTGGTCGGACCCATCAAGGGCCCGATCGCCCGGTTCACCAATTGGACCAACACCTACGTCCTCGACGGTGTGGTCAATGCCTTCGGGGCGGTGGCGATGTTCTTGTCGCGGATCGTCTATCAGGGCTTGGATCAGCGCGGCATCGACCTCGCTTTCAACGCGGCGGCCTTGGCCACCGGTGAGGCGGGCGATGCGGTGCGCTACACGACATCGGGACGCATCCAGGAGTACGCCGCCGGACTGTTCGTCGGCGCCGTGCTGCTGGTGGTGGGTTTCCTGATCTTCACATAGGAGGACGCGGAGATGGACTGGTTCGAAAACGGATGGGGCCTGAGCCTCATCGTGTTCCTGCCCCTGGCAGGGGCACTGCTGGTGCTGTTGCTGCCCCGTAAGCAGGAGCGCGCCGCCAAGTTCACCGCCCTGATCTTCGCCCTGGCCTCGTTCGCCGGATCGGTCTACGCCGCCGTCACCTTCGAGCTGGGTTCCTCCGCCCAGTTCCAGTTCGGCACGGACCTGTCGTGGATCTCGGCGATCGGGTCGCGGTTCCACATCGGCATCGACGGGATCAGCCTGCCCCTCCTCGTCCTCTCCACGCTGATCACGCTGCTCTGCATCGTCTACTCGTGGAACCACTGGCCCGAGCCGCACAACCCGAAGGCGTTCCTGGTGCTGATGCTGGTGCTGGCCACCGGAATGAACGGCACCTTCGTCGCCCTCGACCTGGTGCTGTTCTTCATCTTCTTCGAGCTGGTGCTGCTGCCGATGTACTTCATGATCGGCATCTGGGGCGACCGCACCAAGATCCGGATCCCCGGGTTCAAGCGTGAGGTGGAGACCCGGCTCTACGCCTCGATCAAGTTCTTCCTGTTCACGCTGTTCGGCTCGGCGTTCATGCTGCTGGGCTTTCTCGCCCTCTACTTCAAGTCCGACCCGCACACCTTCGACATGATCGCCCTCGCCGAGGCAGGACGGGCCGGGGCGTTCGCCGGCGCCTTCGGCGGCTGGGTGTTCGCCGCCCTGTTCCTCGGGTTTGCGGTGAAGGTGCCGATGTGGCCGCTGCACACCTGGCTCCCCGACGCGCACACCGCGGCGCCCACGGTGGGCTCCGTGCTCCTGGCCGCGATCCTCTTGAAGCTGGGTGCGTACGGCTTCATCCGGATCAGTCTGCCGATCCTGCCCGAACAGGCCCGGGACTGGGCGCCGGCCATCGCCATCCTGGCGGTGATCGCCATCATCTACGGCTCACTCGCCTGTCTTGCCCAGACCGACATGAAGCGGCTGATCGCGTTCTCGTCGGTGGGTCACATGGGCTTCGTGATGCTCGGCATCGCCACCCTTACCGATATCGGCATCAACGCCGCGGTGATCGGCATGGTGGCCCATGGCCTCATCACCGGCCTCCTGTTCTTCCTGGCCGGATCGATGCAACACAGGTACCACACCCGGGAGATCTCCCGCCTCGGCGGCAACATGAAGCTGATGCCCGTCATCGGCGGTCTGCTCGGGTTCGCCGCCATGGCGTCACTTGGTCTCCCCGGGCTGGCCGGGTTCTGGGGCGAGTTCATGGCGCTGCTCGCCTCGTTCAACCCGCTCGACGGCCTCAGCCTCACGGTGTTCCGCACCGCGATGGTGGTCGGAGCGATCGGGACCGTGCTCACCGCCGGCTACTTCCTGTGGATGCTGCAGAAGGTGAATCTGGGTGAGCCGCCCGCCGAGTGGACCGGCAAGGAACTGCACGACGCCGATCGCTTCGAACTGGCGGCGTGGGCGCCGCTGGTGATCGCCATCTTCGCCATCGGCGTCTACCCCAAGATCATCTTCGGCGCCACCGACGGTGCCGTGGTCAACCTGATCCGGTCGGCATTCGGAGGCTGAGTGTTCGATTACCACGCCCTGGCGCCAGAACTGATCCTCGGGGTCACGCTTCTTGTTGTCCTTGGCATCGACCTGATCGTGTCGGAGCGACATAAGTACCTGGCGGGGGTCGCCGCGCTCGTCGGCATGGTGACGGCGGCGTTCCCGCTGCTCACCCTGGCGTTCTGCGATGCGATCGCCGAATGCACCGACACCGGCTCCCGGTCCCTGTTCGGCGGGTCATACGTGTTCGACGACTTCGCTCTGGTGCTCAAGGGGTTGTTCCTGGTGAGCGGCATCATCACGCTGCTGCTCTCGGTCGGCTACCTCGAGAGCGACGACTACTACCAGGGCGAGTTCTACTTCCTCGTGCTGGCCTCGGTCACCGGTGCCGTGGTGATGGCGTCGGCCCGCGACCTGATCACGATCTTCGTGGGCCTCGAACTGGTGTCGGCCCCTGCCTTCCTGCTCGCCGGGTGGCGCAAGGGCGACCTGCGGGGCAACGAGGCATCGCTCAAGTTCTTCCTCACCGGCGTGCTCGCCACGGCGGTGATGCTGTTCGGGATGAGCCTGGTGTTCGGGCTCACCGGGGAGATCACCTATGCGGGGATCGCATCACAGACCGCTCTGCTCGACCTTGGCTCGGAACCCGCCTTCGTCATGGGGGTGGTGTTCGTCCTCGTCGGATTCGCCTTCAAGGTGTCGGCCGTCCCGTTCCACTTCTGGGCACCCGACACCTATCAGGGCGCCCCCACGCCGGTGGCCGCCTATCTGTCGGTCGGCTCCAAGGCCGCCGGCTTCGTCGGGTTGCTGGTCATCTGTTATCAGGCGTTTGCCGCGGTGCCCGAGATCTGGGGGCCGATCCTGTGGGTGCTGGCTGCGGCCTCCATGACGATCGGCAACCTCGGCGCGCTGAAGCAGACCAACATCGTGCGACTGCTCGGCTACTCCTCGATCGCCCACGGCGGCTTCATCCTCGTGCCGTTCGCCATGGCCGCTTCCTACGACAGCGTGGGACTCGCCGACGCCTTCTTCGGGTCCATCACGTACCTGCTGATCTACGCCTTCATGAACCTTGGCGCCTTTGCGATGGTGATCGCGGGCGCCGCCAAGGCCAAGTCGCATGAGATCGCCGACTGGGCGGGGATGAACCGCTACGCCCCGATGACGGCCGGCCTGCTGGCGCTCTTCTTCTTCGCCCTGGCTGGAATCCCGCCGCTCGCCGGGTGGTTCGCCAAGTTCGTCATGTTCCGCGCCGTGCTCGGGGTGTTCGAGTCGGGCTGGGCGATCGCATTGGCGGCCATTGCCGCGGTCAACGCCGTGATCGCGCTCTTCTACTACGCCCGGGTGGTGAAGAGCGTGTACATGGACGAGGTGCCGATCACGGTGCCGCCCGCCGAAGCCGCCGAGGTGCCCACGGCGCCGTCGCTGGTGCTGGCGATCGCCATCACCGCCGTAGTCGTGATCGTCGTCGGCTTCTTCCCCCAGGTCCTCGCCTTCTTCGGCGAAGCGGCACGAGTTTTCTCCTCATAGGCACTAGGCACTTAGGCACCAGGCACCAGCTTCCGCGCGGCTGTGTCTGGAGAATCGCTCCCCCCTTGTGGGGGAACCGACCGAACGCAGTCCGGTTGGTTGGGGGTGCGAGGTAACCCCAAGTCGCTTCGCTCTTGATCACTCCCCCCTTGTGGGGGAGTCGACGGGGCGAAGCCCCGGCGGTGGGGGGTACTGCGGTGTGGGCGCCTCTCGGGTTACCCCCCATCGCCTCGGCTCGCTTCGCTCCCCGAGGCACTTCCCCCACAAGGGGGGAAGGATGAAGACAATCGAAGCGGGGGTCACCTCGCGAGCGCACCCCTTCGTGACTCCGAACCTAGCGCCTAGTGCCTAGTGCCTACCGCCTACTCCTCGATTCCCACCAACTGCGCTCCCCAGGGGCAGTAGCGGTCGCCGGCGTTGGCCACCCACTCGTCGTAGCCGACGGTGTCGATGTAGGCCGCGGTGCCGTCGCACACCTCGATCGTCATGTCGGCGAACTCCACTTCCTCGAGATGCCAGTCGTGGCCGGTGTTCACACCCCCGTCACCGCGCAGGATCTTCCCGTTGGGGATCCCGGGCTGGGTGCCGTTGGCGAAGGCGGTGCGGGCCTGCTCGGCGGCGGCGCCGGTGAGCAGGACCTTGAAGTTGCCGTCCGGGGTCTGGAACTCGGCGATCAGCGCCCCTTCGGGAAGCGTGGTGGTCGTGGTACCGGCATCGTCGTCGCCACAGGCGACGAGAACCAGCACGGCAGCGGCTGCAAGAGCGATGAGTCGTTTCATGATCGGATTGGACGGCGCGTTCGAGTGGGAAGTTCCCCCCGACGTGTCCAATCGGTCACCAGTGTTACCCCTCACTCCATCTGCTGGAGACTGGCGACTGGTGACTGGTGACTTCAGCGGAGTGCCACCTCGTACATGCGCCCGCAGGTCGGGCACTTGGTCGTCTTGCCCACGACCCCCGACACCGTGGCCCCGTCGAAGGGGCAGTGGGTGTAGGGCTCGGGTGCGGTCTGCGCGGTCATGCGGTGCACCACCGGGGTGGCGATCGCCGCCGCCGCCAGCAGCACCATCACGATCCCGAAGAACCGCCAGTAGCCACCGGGCAGGTCGTCCCCTGCCCAGATCGCAGTGACGATCATGGCGCCACCGACCACCGCCAGGAGCGTGGCGGCGGTCCGTACCCAGGCCAGCCCCCCGGCCCCGGGCCAGGCCGAGAGCAGGCTGATCAGCGCCGCGGCGATCGCCAGCACCAGGATCGAGGCGGTGGCCTGGAAGAAGACGTCGCCGGGCTCGGTCCAGACGCCGTAGATGAAGAGTGCCGCCGACAGGCCGGCCGCCGCCATGCCGACCCTCGGCCACCACCAGGCCCGGCTGGCGCTCGACGCCGGGGCGCAGATCAGGGCGAGCACTGCTCCCATGGTGGCGAGCAACGACGAGCCGAGGATCTTGCTACCGGTCTCGCCCATGTCACCACCGAGCAGGGCGAAGATGGCGATGGCGGCGTTGAAGGCGACGAGGACCAGGATGGTCTTGAAGAATGTGGCGCGTGTCATGCCTACATCATGGTCCCGGATTGCGTTCGAGGTGTTCCCAATGGCAGCCTTCTTTGGCTCACCCGGCACTTCGCGCCAGGCCGGTCGCTGCCAGAGCCAGCTCAGCCGACCAAGCCGATACTCAGATGTCCCCGCTGAAGGTGTCGCACTGGTTGGGATCACCGGTGTCCAGGCCGACCCGGAACCAGGCCTGGCGCTGCTCCGATGACCCATGGGTCCACGTCTCGGGGTTCACCTGGCCCTGGGTCTGTTCTTGGATCCGGTCGTCTCCGACGGCGCGTGCGGCCTCGAGCGCGTCTGCGATCTGGGCCGGTGTGAGCGGATCGAGGAACCCGGTGGCGACGGCGTGGTCGGCCCAGACGCCTGCGTAGCAGTCTGCTTGCAGTTCGGTGCGCACCGAGATGCTTTCGGCACCGGCGCCGCCTCCGGCGCCCAGATCGCCCAGCAGATTCTGGATGTGATGGCCGTACTCGTGGGCGATCACGTAGGCCTCCGCAAACGGACCGTCCGCGCCGAAACGCGTCTGCAACTCGTCGAAGAAGCCGAGGTCGATGTAGATCCCGCCGTCGGGCGGGCAGTAGAAGGGACCCACCGCGCTGGTGGCATATCCGCAGCCGGTGTTGATGCCCCCCTCGAAGAAGGTGGTTGGCGCCAGCCGATATCCCTCGACGACGGTGCCCCAATACGACTGGATGCTGTTCACGTATCCGATGATCCGGCAGTCGTCACGGGTCGCGGCGTCGGCGCCCGTTTGGCACTCCTGGCTGAGGTCGTTGCTCGGCTGGTCCCCGACCGTCTGGCCATTGAGTGCGCCGGCCACCTGGGAGGGGTCGCCACCGAGAAAGAGAAATAGCACCAAGCCGAGGATCCCGGCCAGGCCGCCCCCGACGGCGAGACCTCCGCCGCTGATCCCGCGGCGATCGCGAACCTGTCCAGGGTCGAGTTGCGCGTCACGTCTGATCGTCATGGTTCACTCCGAACTGTCAGGTCTCGCCTGGGCCGACGTTGCGTCCGTTCCCATGCGGGGACGGACGGCAGGGAACCTCAGCCTCAGTCGACCACGAAGGTGAGCTTCAGTTCCACCTGAAAGCCGACGACCTTGTTCCCCTCGACCATGACCTTCTGCTGGGCGACCCAGGCCTCGCGGATGCCGTGCACGGACTCTCCGGCCTTGACCAGTCCCGTACGGATCGCATCTTCGAACGACTTGTCGGACCGAGCGGTGATCTCGATCACCTTGGCAATTGACATGGTTCTCCTCGCCGGGGGTACTCAGTCACAGTAGGAGCGCTCGAGACCTTTTGTGGAAGTGGAGCCTGGGTCGTTCACGCCCACAAGGCTGCGATCGCGTCCGACATGTATTGCGCCAGGCCCGGCTTGGCCTTGTCGATGTTCGCGGTGAACCGGGGGTCGGCCACGTACATCTGGCCCAAGCCGGTATGGATCTCCGGGGAGCACTGGTAGAACCACTTGCTGATGTGCCCGCGGTGGCGCTCCGCCACGGCCTTGGCTTCGGGGCTGTATGCCGGTATTCCGTGGTCCATCAGGGCGATGAAGGCCTGGTTGATCTCGTTGCTGTCGGCTCCGATCTTCTGCCAGTCCTGCTTGGTGTAGCTCTTGGTGCGACGTGCCGACGCGCGGTAGGCGTCGGTGTTGCCCCAGCGCTCCTTGACCTCGTCCTCGTACTGGGACGGGTCGAAGTCGCCGAACACTTCCAGGGACTCTTCGGGGGTCATGGTTCTTCCTTCCTCTGCTGCAGATATCGCCGCATCCACCGCGGCGATCAGCCGGGTCATCCGTTTGCGGGACCGATCCAGGCGGGTGCGCTGCTGGCGCAACGCCTCGAGGCGGTCGTACGCCGGGTCGTCGAGCACCCGGGCGACTTCGTCGAGTCCCATCCCCAGCTCGCGCAGCAGCAGGATCTGCTGGAGACGCTCCAGGTCGTGATCGCGATACAACCGGTACCCGGAGTCGCTCCGCCCGCCCGGGGTGAGCAGCCCGATCTCGTCGTAGTGGTGGAGGGTGCGGATCGAGACCCCGGCGAGCCGGGCGACCGCACCGATGGTCTCGGTTC
>DNGH01000058.1 GCA_003486285.1 Actinomycetota bacterium | reverse complement strand
GCGGTGGCCCGCCAGATCTCCATCGGATCGTGCTCCACCCAACCGGGGCGCGGGTAGATCTGGGTGTGCTCGCGCTGATCGATGGCGACGATGCGCCCGGTGCGATCGACCACCACGAAGCGGGTGCTCGTGGTTCCCTGGTCGATCGCTCCGACGAAGTTCACGCCTCGTCTCCGGCGATGCCGAGGCGGGCGGTGGCGTCGCCTGCGGCCTGGGTGGCGGCGTCGCCGCCATCGGAGCCGAAGTGGCGCACCACGTCGACCGCGGCGGTCACCAAGAGGCGCACGTCCTCGTGCTGGCGCGACGGGAAGCGCTCCAGCACGTAGTCGGCGGGGTCCTGCCGGCCCGGGGGACGCCCCACGCCGAGTTTCATCCGCCACACCTCACGACTGCCGAGGGCCCGCATCACCGAGGCCACCCCGTTGTGACCGCCGGCACCGCGGCCGAACTGGAACCGCAGCTTGCCGAAGGGGAGATCGATGTCGTCGTGCACCAGCACCACCGAGGCGGTGCTCACCTTGAAGTACGCCACCAGTCCGCTGACCGGGGTCCCCGATTCGTTCATGAACGTCGTGGGCAGGGCGACGATGGCGTCGCTTCCCCCCACCTCGGCGACGGCGATCTCCGCGGAGATGCGGCGTGGGGCACGCTTGAAGGCGACGTTGCCCACCAGGGAGCGCGCCACCACCTCTCCGACGTTGTGCCTCGTGCCGTGATAGGCAGGCCCCGGATTGCGCAGGCCCACGATGAGCAGCGGCCCGTTCAGTCGGTTTCCTTGGTCGTCTTGGTCGGCTTGGTCCCCTTGGCCGCCTCGGTCGCAGGAACGGCACCCGCGGCACCCGCGGCACCCTCGGCGCCCTCGACACCCTCGGCACCCTCCTCGGGAACGACCTCGACGGGAACCGCCTCGATCGTGATGCGGGGAATGATCACCTGGACCAGGTCGAGCTCGGGCTCGTCGAGGTAGCGGACCCCCTTGAGCACCGGCAGCTCGCTGACCTTGACGCCCATGTTCACCTCGAGGTGCGAGATGTCGAAGGTGATGTGGCCCGGGATGTCGAGCGGCAGCGCGGAGATGTTCACCGAGTTGCGGATCGTCTCCACGATGCCTGCGTCGCGCTTGACACCGATGGGGAGGCCGACGAACTCGAGGGCGACCTCGGCGTGGATCTCCTCGTCCAGGGAGATGGAGATGAAATCGACGTGGGCGATCTCACCACGCACCGGGTGGCGCTGGATCTCGCGGGCCACCGTGAGGAACGGCTTCTTGGTGCCGGTCACTGCGAGGTTGATGAGGGCGTTGGTGCCGGCCTCGGTGTGGAGGGCGGCATAGAGCTCGCGCCGATCGACGGCGACGCTCACCGCCTCGACGCCGCGGCCGTAGAGGACGGCGGGCACCGCCCCGGTCCGGCGCAGACGCCGGCCGATACGACTCCCAAACTCGGTGCGCGGCTCAGCGCGCAGGGATACCTGATCCATGAAGACTCCTGAGAACGGACTATGGATTATGGCGGGGAAGGGGGCCTGAAAGCAAAGCGGGGGTGGGAAATAGGGGAACCGCCAACCCGGAAACCGGATCCCGAACGGGCGTCATCGGCTGATCCCCGCCGGCCACGGCCCGGCGCCCGGGGTCGGACTTCTCTTCTTCACCAGGCGGACCGCCAACCCGGGAATCAACCTGCCCCGGTTCCTCCTCGGCACCGCCACCTTCGCCCTCGCCCGGTTCCGGGTGCATCGCAACATGCACGCCACCCGCAGCGCAAATTCGGCATCGGTAGCATCCCTGGCATGCCACGTTTCAAGTCCGTAAGACGCGGGAAGAGCGGGAAGAAGAGGGGGCTGAGGAAACGGTCGCCGGCTCGGGCCTCCTCCGCGAGACCGGGACGTCGCCGCAAGTCCGGGTGCCTGGTCGTCAGCGTGCTGATGCTCCTCACCGTCGGGGCGTTGCTGGCAGTCCTGCACTGAGGGTCGTTCGCTGAATACAGACTCGGTGGGTGAGATCGCACCGACAGCGAGTGCCCTCTTCCGAGGTCCCCTTCAGGTGGTGTCGGGCGCTCGCACCGCCTGCAGCTTCGCCACGATCTCGGCTCGCCGGCCGGGGTCGATCCACTCCAGCGGGTTGACCGTGGCCTTGCGCAGGACGTACTCCATCGCCCGCCGGCTCGACAACACCACGAGGTCCTTTGGGGCGTACTGCATCAGCTCGCCTGCGGGATCCACCAATTCCACGAACACGATGGCGTCGGGGTTCTGGAGCCGCACCCGCGATGCGATGTGCAGTGTCTTGATGTCCGGGTCGGCGAAGCGGAAGTTGGCGAAGATGAACACCATTGCCGCATCCACACAATTCGCTTGGCGCAGCACCGCAGGGTTGATCGGCACCCCGCGCACGAAGCTGTGCTGTGGATACGGGTTGCGCTCGACGAGGTCCGTGGCGACGACCACCGGAAACGGGGCGAGTTCGGGAATCTGAGGAAAGCTCTGGATCAGCTCGTCCGCCATGGCGGTGTACTCGCAGATGAGCACGTGGTTGCCGAAGCGGATCGGAGCGCGCCCTGTGTCGCGGCGTTCGACAAAGGCCCGGGTCGACTCCGCCACGATGGCAATCAGGCTGGTGAACATGTAGAAGCCCGCCACGATGGTGAAGATCGCCATCACCCGGCCCGCAGTAGTCACCGGTACGATGTCCCCATATCCCACCGTCGTGCTCGTGACGACCCACCACCAGACGACGTCGAAGGTGGTCCGGATCTCCGGGTTGGTGCCCCGTTCGACGAGACTCATCACGACCAGTGAGGCCACCAGACTCGTCAGCATCACGCCGAGCAGGAGCTGAAGTCGCCCCCTCATTGAGCCACCTCCGCAGGCTGCCTCTGTCCGTCAAGCTAGCCGGATGAATGGCGCCGCAAAGGCCGGGACCGGTACTTTCGTACCGGCCCCGGTTGCCTCCCATCGAAGGATGCGCTCAGTCTCCGACCACGTCGTTGCCGATCGTGCTCAGAGCCGCGGTGTAGGTCGCCAGGGTGAACCCGTTGAAGAACGGGCCGTGCATGGCGCTCACGCCGCTGTATCCGTAGGAGTTCAACGAGAACAGGGTGCCGTAGCCGGTCGTCTCGTCGAAGCCGAACAACCAGCCGCCACCGGACGATCCGCCGGTCATCTTGCAGCCGTTCATCCGGTAGGTGGCATCCGCGTTGTAGGGGTCACCATCGACCGGGCCCTTGCAGTAGGTCAGGTCGTTGCCCTTGTACCTCTGCGCCGCCGGGTAGCCAAAGGCATGACCGACGGTTCCAAAGGTCTGCTGGGCGAAGCCGATGCTCTGGGTGCCGGTGCCGCTGTAGGCGGCGTCGAGGACGTCCTCGACCAGCCGGTCGGGGTCATGACCACCGAGGCCCAACACGGCAAAGCCCCAGTCATAGAGGACCGCCTGGTCGTTGAAGCCACCGGC
>DNGH01000204.1:999-4460 GCA_003486285.1 Actinomycetota bacterium | reverse complement strand
CATCTGGTATCTGGCATCTGGTCTCTGGCATCTGGCATCCGGCACGTACAATCCCGGGATGGACGACCTCAAGGCCCTGATCCGCGACGTTCCCGATTTCCCCAAGGCCGGGATCGTGTTCAAGGACATCACCCCGCTACTGGCGGATGCCGAGGCCTTCGACCGCGCCCTGGCCCACATGGCACGCCCCTGGCAGGGGAACGGTGTGACCCACGTGATCGGGATCGAATCGCGGGGCTTCATCGTCGGCAGCCCGGTGGCGTCGCGCCTCGGAGCCGGGTTCGTCCCGGTGCGCAAGCCGGGCAAGCTGCCCTGGCGGACGGTGTCGCAGAGCTACTCCCTCGAGTACGGCACCGACTCCTTGGAGGCGCACGCCGATGCCGTGGGTCCGGGAGACCGGGTGGTGATCATCGACGACGTGCTGGCGACCGGGGGAACCGGTGCGGCCACCATCGCCCTGATGAGGAGTCTCGGAGCCGAGGTCGTCGGCTTCGGGGTGCTGGTGGAGTTGGGATTCCTCGGGGGCCGGGGGCGGATCCCGGTGCATCTGGAGGCGGTGATCCGTGTCGATTGAGGCGGTCTCCCGTCCCGCTGATGCGGTGATCTCCGAGCTGGGGCCGGTGCTCGACCGGTACCGCCGCCACCACCCCCGCGAATCCGACACCCAGATCCACCGTGCCTATGCGGTCGCCGCCAAGGCTCACGAAGGTCAGTTCCGCAAGACGGGGGAGCCCTACATCACCCACCCCCTGGCGGTGGCGGCGATGCTCGCCGAGTACGGCCTCGATGCCGACACGGTGGCGGCGGCGATCCTGCACGACACCGTCGAGGACACCCGAATCGCCCTGGAGGATGTGGAGCGCGACTTCGGCAAGACGGTGGCCTTTCTCATCGACGGGGTCACCAAGCTCGATCGGGTGCGCTACTCGAGCCGTGAGGACCAGCAAGCAGCGACGATCCGCAAGATGGTCATCGCCATGGCCCGGGACGTGCGGGTGCTGTTGATCAAGCTCGCCGATCGCCTTCACAACATCCGCACCATCTACCCGTTGTCACCGGAGAAGCAACAGCGCATCGCGCTGGAGACGATCGAGGTCTATGCCCCGCTGGCGCATCGCCTCGGGGTGCAGGAGATCAAGCACGAGATGGAGGACCGCTGCTTTGCGATCCTGCATCCCCGGCGTTACGCCGAGATCGTCGAGTTGATGCGAGCAAGGGCCCCGCAGCGTGACGCCTACCTGGGAGCGGTGATCGCCGAGGTGGAGCAGATGCTCTCCGAAGCCGGCATCACCGCAGAGGTGACCGGCAGGCCGAAGCACATCTACTCGATCTACCGCAAGATGGTCGATGGCGGGCGCACCTTCGATGAGATCCACGACCTGATCGGCATCCGGATCGTCACCAAAGAGGTCGCGGATTGCTACGCCGCCCTCGGGGTGGTCCACACCCGATGGCCCCCGGTGCATGGCCGGTTCAAGGACTACATCGCCATGCCCAAGTTCAACCTCTATCAGAGCCTCCACACCACGGTGCTCGGCCCCGATCGCAAGCCGCTCGAGGTGCAGATCCGCACCAAGGAGATGCACGACCGCGCCGAGCAGGGCATCGCCGCCCACTGGCGCTACAAGGAAGGTGGCACCACCGAGGAGGACCTGGCGATGTCGGGTGACCTCGCCGAAGGGGCCGACGACTACGAGTCGCCCGCCGAGTTCCTCGCCGGACTCAAACTCGACCTGTACGACGACGAGGTGTTTGCCCTGACCCCGAACGGGCACGTCAAGGCACTCCCCAGGGGGGCGACGCCCATCGACTTCGCCTACGCGGTGCACACCGAGGTGGGACACCGTTGCACCGGAGCCCGGGTCAACGGCCGGCTGGTGCCACTCTCCACCCGTCTCGAGTCGGGCGACATCGTCGAGGTGATCACCTCCAAGTCCGACGCCCCGTCGCGCGACTGGCTCTCCTTCGTCCGCACCTCCCGCGCCGCAGCCAAGATCCGGCACTGGTTCACCCAGGAGCGCCGCGAGCAGTCCTTCAACGCGGGGCGCGAGGAGATCGCCAAGCTGTTGCGCCGCGAGGGGCTCGGGCTGGGTGCGGCCCAACGCGACGAGTTGCTCACCGAGATCGCCGACTCCCTCGGGTTTCGGGACGCCGAGTCGATGTTCGTGGCGATCGGCGACGGGAACACCCATGCCCAGACGGTGGTCAACCGCCTGGTGCGCCTGGTGCGGCCCGAGCAGGAGATCGAAGACGACGAGGTTCCGCTTGCGGCGCTGCCGGTGCGGCGCATGCCCGCGGGGGGCATCGTGGTGGAGGGGATGGACGACATGCTGGTGCGGGTGGCGCATTGCTGCACGCCGCTGCCGGGTGATCCCATCGTCGGCTACGTGACCGTGGGCCGGGGGGTGTCGATCCACCGCTCGGACTGCACGAACGTCGGCGCTCTGGTGGATCGCTCCGAGCGGATGATCGAGGTGGGGTGGTCGGTGGAACACCACGGCACCTTCCGCGCCGCGGTGCAGGCCGAAGCATTGGATCGGCCCCGGCTGCTGCGGGATGTGACCGTCGCCCTGGCCGACCTCGGGGCCAACATCGTGGCCTCCTCGACCGCCACCAACCGGGACCGGGTGGCCATCCTCCGCTTCGAGATCGAGTTGTCCGACGTCGCCACTCTCGATCGGGCGATCGAGGAGATGCGGAACGTGGATGGCGTCTACGACGCCTACCGATTGGTACCGGGGGGATCCGAGGGTTCCGGAGGGTCCGAGGGGTCCGAGGACTAGTCACCTCGGGCCCAGCCTGATACCACTCAAAGTGGTGGCAGCGTCTACCGATAGTCAAGGACACGGGAATCGTCGATCACCCGCGACCATGAACGCCAGCCATCGCGAATCCGGTTTCAGCCTCATCGAGGTGAGCGTCGCCGCCAGCCTCGTGGTGGCGTTCGCCCTGGCGTTCGCCACCAGCTTTGGGGTCGCCTTCGGTTCCACCCGGGGCAACCTGCTGCGCCAGTCGGCGACCGGTGTGGTCAATGAAGAGTTCGAATATGTGCGGGCCCTGACCTGGACCGAGTTGGCGATGTCGTCGGTCGACACCACGGCTCCGCTGCTCGACGCCACCAAGCAGCTGCTCGTCGGTACTGAGGTGGGTTTCGCCGGCACCGAGATGCTCGCTGTGTTCGCCGACACCGGCCGCATCACCCCGTGGCGCAAGTACGTCATCGATGCCCAGGAGTATCAGGTCTGGCGTTACGTCACCCACGCCGGGGGTGGGATGAGGCGCTTCGTCGCGCTCGTCACCTGGAGTCACGACGGAGCCAGCGAGTCGCTGCTGTCCTCGACGCTGGTGTCGGAGGTGACCGCGCGCGCCAACCCCGGCGGGGTCGCCACGACGGCTCCGGGAACGCCGCCCACCTCGAGCACCACCTCCTCGACGACCACGACCAGCACCACCACGACGAC
>DNGH01000204.1:0-871 GCA_003486285.1 Actinomycetota bacterium | reverse complement strand
ACCACCACGACGACCACGACGGTGCCGGCGGGGGTGCCGATGGTGATCACCGGGCTCAACCTCTCGCTGAACCGTCCTGCGGGCAAGCAGACCGCCACGGTCAACGTCGTGGGGGCCGACCTCAGTGTCGTTTCCGGAGCGACGGTCGATGGGGTCTGGTCGACCACTCCCGCCGAGGACGGCTATCCGGTGTCGATGCAGCAGACGACGGGCCCATCGGGGGGTGCCAGCTTCACCCACAACGATGGGCACGTCACGGGGACCGTGGTGCAGTTCTGCGTGACCGGCGTGGTCAAGACGGGATATACCTACGAGGGAGGCACCCAGTGCGTCTCGGCCACGTGGTGATGCGCCCCCGGCGCCGGCCGTCACGCCTCGCCGGGGAGGCCGGGATGAGCCTGGTCGAGCTCGGGGTGTCGATGGTGATCACCTCGCTGCTGGCGCTGCTGATGACGACCTGGCTCTCAGCCGGCGTGGGCTCGGAGAACAGTCACCGCTCCTACGACCATGCCCTCTCCGACCTGCGGGAGGTGAGCGATCGCCTCGGCAAGGAGGTGCGGAGCGCCGACTATCTCACGGCAGCCGGGCCCACCTCTCTCAGCTTCTGGCTCGACGGGAATCGTGACGGGATCGCCGACGCGGGCGAGACGATCACCTGGGCGATCGATGGCACGACGATGGTGCGGACCACCGACGACGGGGTCACCAGTGCGATCCTGGCCACCAACCTCACCCCCTCCGCCAGCAGCTTCACCTACGACTCCACCGATCCGGCCGCCGTGACCAGGGTGACGCTGAGCCTGCGGGCCACCGCGGAGACGCGGGCCGGCGGCGACCAACTCCAGCACACCATCGAGATCTACCTGAGGAA
>DNGH01000299.1 GCA_003486285.1 Actinomycetota bacterium | reverse complement strand
TTGGAGGGGTGGCCGAGTGGACGAAGGCGGCAGTCTTGAAAACTGCTGAGCCCCATCGGGGTTCCGTGGGTTCGAATCCCACCTCCTCCGCGCAGAACCAGGTATCAGGTGTCAGGTGTCAGGTGTCAGGTCGGTCACTTCAACGGGTATGGTTCGGGCCGCGGGGCAGTGGTCCGGCCAATGTCGGTGTCTGATACCTGACGCCTGAAACCTGATACCTGCTCCTGGAGAGGTGGCCGAGCTCGGTCGAAGGCGCTCGCCTGCTAAGCGAGTAAGGGGTTCTAAAGCCCCTTCGAGGGTTCAAATCCCTCCCTCTCCGCGTTCCAGATGCCAGACACCAGATCCCGGGTACCGGGTGCCGGGTGCCGGGATTCCCGATCCTGTCGGGTGTCTGGTATTGCCAGATGCCCGATGCCCGATGCCAGACCCGGCTAGAGCTCGAAGCTCTCCCCGAACCGCGGCAGCGTCACCTTGGCTTCGAGGAGCTTGGAGAACCCCTCCATGACCCCCTCCTCGCCGTGGACCAGGAAGGTGCGCTCCGGAGCGATGGCGCGATGCCAGCCGAGCAACTCGTCACGATCGGCGTGGGCGGAGAAGCCGTTGATGGTGTGGATGCGGGCCCGTACCGGGATCTCCTCGCCGAAGATGCCGACCCGGTCGGCCCCGTCCACCAGTCTGCGGGCGAGAGTGCCCCGAGCGGCAAAGCCGACCAGGACCACGCTCGCCTCCGAGCGCCACACGTTGTGCTTGAGGTGATGCAGCACCCGCCCCCCGGTGGCCATGCCCGACCCGGCCATGATCACCACCCCGCCATGGATGTCATTGAGCACCCGGCTCTGTGCCGACTCCCGGGTGAAGTGGAGCCCGGGAAGCGCAAACGGATCCCTCCCTTCGCGGAACATCTCGGCCACCTCGGGGTCGTACCCCTCGGGGTGCCGCCGGTAGATCTCCGTGGCCGAGATCGCCATCGGCGAGTCCAGGTACACCTGCAGGGCTCGCGGGAGCCGCTTCTGCGTCACCCCGAGGGCGAGGAAGAACAGGACCTGCTGCGCCCGCTCCAGCGCGAAGGTGGGGATGATGACGTTGCCGCCCCGGTCGAGCGTCCCGGTGACGGCGTCGTACAACTCCTGGACCGAGGGCTCGATCGGCTTGTGCAGGCGATCGCCGTACGTCGTCTCCATGACCACGGCATCGGCGCCGGGGGGCGTCACCGGCGACCGCAGCAACGGATCCGCATCGTTGCCGATGTCACCCGAGAACGCGATGACGTGGCGGGTGCCATTGCGGGTGGACTCGATGACGATCGTTGCCGAGCCGAGGATGTGGCCGGCATCGAGGAAGGTGGCATCCAGGTTGGGGGCGAGCGTGATGGGTTCCCCGTACCCCGCGGTCCGTCCGAACAACTCGAAGGTGTTGAGGGCGTCGAGGGTGGTGTACAAGGGTTCGACGGGCTGGGTCTCGCCCCGCCGCGCCGCGGTGCGCTCCTCGCGCTTGGCCTCCTCCTCGTGCAGCGAGGCCGAGTCGAGGAGCACCACCTGGGCAAGTTCCCGGCTGGCCGCGGTGGTGACGATCTCCCCGCGGAATCCCCGCTTGACCAGGAGCGGCAGCCGGCCGCAGTGATCGAGGTGGGCGTGGGTGAGCAACACGACATCGATTGCCGCCGGGTCGAAGCCGAATGGCTCGGAGTTCTCCTCGTGGAGCCGCCGCCCACCCTGGAACATCCCGCAGTCGATCAGCACCCGGGTCCCGGCGAACTCGATGAGATGGCACGATCCCGTGACGTCCCGGTTCGCCCCATGAAACGAGATACGCATCGTCGCCTCCGGTCCTGGTGCCTAGTGCCTAGTGCCTAGTGCCTTCTCAATATTGCCCCATACACGAACCCCATCGGTCCCATCCGCCACGTCTCCACGAGGCGCAGCCCCGGGACATCGCGGTACAACACCTCCGGAGGCGGCAGCGCATCGAGGCTGCGGTGCAGGTAGCGGTACTCGCCGACGGCGCCGACCGTGGCCCCCGCCAGTGGCAGCACCACCGCGGTTCCCAGGCGATGGAGGCGTCGCTTCCATGCCCGTTCCGGGCGGCCCAGGTCGACGATGGCGGCGATCCCACCCGGCCGGAGCACCCGGGCGATCTCGGCGAGGGTCTCGGGGATCGAGTCGAGATTGCGCACCACGTATGCGGAGAACACCCCGTCGAACCAGCCATCGGCGAAGGGGAGGCGTTCCCCCTTCCCCACCACGCGCCGCCGCACCGGATTGAGCCCGAGCATCTGCGGCGATGGGTCGAGGGCGACGATCTCGCGGTCACCGAAGTCGGGGTTGGCGGCACCGGTGCCGGCGCCGAGGTCGAGTACGCGTCCGGCGGGAAGATAGGCGATGGCGCGCCGCCGCCAGTCGTCGTCCCTGCCGAGGGACAGAATGTGATTGAGCCGGTCGTACCGGCGGGCGATCCGGGAGAAGACCTCCCGGCCGCTCACGTCAAACGCTCGAAGCTGGTGAACGGACGCAGCACCTCGGGCACCACCACCGAGCCATCGGCCTGCTGGCCGTTCTCGAGGAGTGCGATCAGGGTGCGCCCGATCGCCACCGCGGTCCCGTTGAGGGTGTGGGCCACGGCCGCCTCCCCGCCCCCGTCGCGGTAACGGATGCGAAGCCGGCGCGCCTGGAAGTCGGTGGTGTTGGAACACGAGGTCAGTTCGCGGTAGGCCTGCTGTCCGGGGAACCAACCCTCGATGTCGTACTTCTTGGCGGCGGAGTCCCCGAGGTCGCCGCTGCACACGTTGACGACGCGATACGGGATGCCGAGTGCGGAGATCAGCGACTCCTCGATCGCAAGCAACGCCTCGTGCTCCTCCCACGACCGCTCCGGGCTGCAAAAGGAGAACATCTCCACCTTGTCGAACTGGTGCACCCGGAAGATGCCGCGAGCATCCTTGCCGTAGGTGCCGGCCTCACGCCGGAAACAGGTGGAGAACCCGGCGTAGCGCATCGGCAGATCGGCCCCGTCGAGGATCTCCTCGGCGTGCATGCCCGCCAGCGGCACCTCGGCGGTGCCGACCAGATACAACTCGTCGGAGGTGATCGCACCGGCGGGGTCGGAGACCCCGACCGCATAGACCTGGTCGCGGGCGCCGGGGAAGAACCCGGTGCCGAACAGGGCCTGGTCCCGCACCAGCACCGGTGGCACCACCGGAGTGAATCCCTCTGCCATCAGCCGACCCAGCACCCACTGCACCAGGGCGAACTCGAGCACCACGGCGCGTCCCTTGAGGAATCCGAAGCGCGACCCGGAGACCTTGGCGCCGCGATCCATGTCCAGAATGCCGAGCCGCTCCCCGAGATCGACATGGTCGAGGATCGGGAAGTCGAACTGCGGAACCTTGCCGACCGTCTTGATCACGACGTTGTCGGCATCGGTGACCCCCTTGGGCACCGAGGCGTGAGGGGGATTGGGCAGCGGAACCCACACCGCCTCGAAACGCTGGTCCAGCGCGTCCGCCTGCTGCAGCGCCGCCTTGTAGCGCTCCGCCAGGTCGGCGGCGGCGGCGATGGCCTGCTGCTTCTCGGCCCCCTGGAGGCGGGCGATCTCCTTGCCGGTGCGGTTCTGTTCGGCCCGAAGCTCCTCGGCGGCGGCCCGGGCCCGGCGCCGCCCTTCGTCGAGCGCCACCAGACCGGGCACATCGACCTCCAACCCGCGATGGACGAAGGAGGCGGCCAGGCCCTTGGGGTCGGTACGAAGCAGGGCGATGTCGATCACATGGCGGAGATTAGGAGTGGTCCTTCGCAGTCACCGCGCCGTTGCGGGGGTGGCCCCCCGCCTCCCGCCTCCTGGCGGATCGGGAGATAGGATCACTCGCATGACTCAAAGCCGAATTGCGGTGGTGGTCCTTGTCCTCGCCTTTGGCGCCTGTGGCGACGACGCTGCTGCGCCGACCACCACGGTCCAAGCAACACCCGGGACCACGCTCGCACCGGGGACTCCCGCCGTCTGCGGGCCGCTCGCCGAGGTGGTGCGCCTGTCGAACGAGTTCTCCCTGCGGCTCAACGGGGTGATGACGGACATCTACACCGCCGCCGCCACCGGCGAGGACCTCAGTGCCGACGCCGAGGCGGAACTGCTCGACGACTTCCGCGGCGCCTTCGCCGATGCCACCGAACTGATAGACGAGCTGATCGGGCACTACGACGCCGCCGCCGCCCTTGCCGAGCCCGAACTCGCTGCCGACATCGTCGCGGTGCGCGATGGCACCCTGATGCTCATGCCCATCCTCACCGAGGCCTTCGAGGAGGCCGACACCTTCGTCGAACTCGACACCCGGTTCGACACGGCCCTGACGGACCCGGAAGTCGCCGAAGCCTCGATGACGGCCGGACTCGCCGCCCTCAGCATCGACGAGTTCACCATCCCCGAGTGCGGGTTCAAGGTCAGCAACAGCTGATCGAGTCCGATCGGCGTCCTGCGCCGATCGGACTCGATTCTGACTGGTGACTGGTGACTGGGGACTGGCGACTGG
>DNGH01000301.1 GCA_003486285.1 Actinomycetota bacterium | reverse complement strand
GAGATCGAGGCGATCGCCCGTCATCTCATGACCGAGTACGGGCTCGACGTGGTGATCAAGCTCAATCCCACCCTGCTCGGAGTCGACGCCGTCTCAGGCATCCTGCGTCGGCTCGGGCACGACGAGGTGATGCTCGACCCGGACGCCTTCGCCGCCGATCTGCAGTACGGGCGTGCCGTCGAGATGATCCGTTCGCTGCGCACCTTTGCGGAAGAAAAGGAGCTCACCGTTGGGATCAAGCTCACCAACACTCTCGTGGTGCGCAATCACCGCGACCGCCTTCCCGGCGACGCGATGTACCTCTCCGGACCACCGCTGCATGTGATCGCGGTCAGCCTGCTCGACCGCCTGGTCGGTGACCTCGACGGCTTGCTCGGCATCGGTCCCGAGCCGGGCCCGGTGCCGGTGTCGTTTAGCGCCGGAATCGAGCGTGGCAACGTCACCGCCGCGATCGGACTGGGCATGGCACCGGTGACGATGTGCACCGCACTCCTCAAGCCGGGGGGATACGGGAACCTCGCCGCGATGCTCAACGTGCTCGGCCGTGAGATGCACGAGGCGGGGTGCACCACCGTTGCCGACCTGGTGCGATCCCGGCACGAGACGGCCCGGCACGGCGGGCATCGCGATGCCGTGGCGGCCTATGCCGCCGCACTCGCCGGGGAGGACGGGGTGCGCCACTTCGGCAGGGTGGCCACGACGCCCAAGCTGCGCGAGGTCGATCGCGATCTGGAGACCTGGGACTGTGTGTCGTGCAATCTGTGCGTCACGGTCTGCCCCAACGACGCCATGCTGCATCTCGCCTCGCCCGTGGGCCTGGGCCTGAAGGAGAAGTGGCAGTACTTCTGCCTGGCGGAATGGTGCAACGACTGCGGCAATTGCACCACGTTCTGCCCCGAGTTTGGCGATCCGTCGCGAGTCAAGCCGCGGTTGTTCCTCGATCGCGCCGCCTTCGACGCCGACGGCGGTCCCGGGTATCTGGTGACGGTGCGCGCCGGGGCGTTGGCGGTCGAGGCGCGGGAGCCTGCGGACCCGGATGACCCGGAGCGGATGGCGGCGTTCCTCGAGGATGAGGCGGGGCTGCCGGTGCGGGTGGGGGATCTGCCCTAGGTACCGGCGTCAGCAGTCCGCCAGCGCGTCCAGCGCGGCGCAGATCTGGCGTCGGGGATTGGCGAGCGCTCCGACCCGCTCCGAGAGCATCGCGCTGAGCACGAGTTGCAGGTTGTCGAACGAAGCCACACACGGCTGGCGCAGGCCGTTGACCGCCCCGAGGGGGATCTCGGTGGGGATGCCGCGGATGGTCCGCGTCACCGGAGCGCACACGATGCGGTTGAGGGCAGTGGCGGCGGCCGACCGTGAGACGACGAGGACCGGGCGCCGTCGGTCGGCAACCGTGGCCCACCAGATCTCACCCTGTCGGGGGGTCACCACGGCTCGTCGGCGATCATGGCTGCGGTCGCCGCCTCGGCCCAGCGCAGTTCCTCGGCGGTCTCGGGGAGGCGCTGATAGCCGGCGACGATCGCATCGCCGATGCGCCTGCGGCGCTCGGCGTCGACGACGAACTCGAGGGCGCGCCGGATGGCATCGGACCGCGATTCGAAGACCCCCTCGCTCACCAGGTCATCGACTGCGGCCACCAGGTCATCGTTCAAGCGTGCCACCACCTGGGCCATGGGGGAAGCATAACGATCCGTAATGCGTTATGGGATGCGGGTTCCTCCCCCGAAGGGGTGGCCCGAAAGGCCGGAGGGGGTTTCCAGTTACGGCGAGGTGGGAAACCCCCCTCCCGGCTCCGCCGTAGTCCCCCCTTCGGGGGAGAAGAAGAGGGGACCGAGATCACCTCGATCTCAGCCCCCTTCCTTCGCTCGCTCCCGCGGCGTACCTTCACCCTCGTCCCCGCCCGACTCGGCGACTTCCCCGGGACCACCGCCAAGGGAGCCGCCAATGGATGAACGCGAAGAGCTCGAACACGTCCCCTGGGCCGATCTCATGGCCGAGGCCGAGCCCGAGGATCGCCGCCGCAAGACGATCTACCTGGGCGTGGCGATCGTCGGGGCGATGGTGCTTGGGGTGATCGTGGCCCGATCGTGGTGGGTGACCCCCACCGTGTCGACGCCGTTGGCCCCCGGCGACTCCGCGGTGGCGCTCACCACCCTTCCCGAGGTGCCCGATCTCCCGCTGTACACCGAGGCGGATCTGATGGCGATGCCGCCCGACCCGGCGGCACGCCTCGCCATGGTGCGCGCCGAGTGGTTCGTCACCGATTACTTCACCGCCGATCTCGAGCCCAGCGGATCGGCCGAGGTGCGGGCCGCCCTGCCGCCCTCGGTGTCGGCTGAGTTGTCGCTCGACATCGGTGCCGCGGTGTCCTACGTCGAGTGGGCCCGGGCCTATCGGGTGGAAGCGGTGGGGGACGGCACCTACCGGGTGTCCGTAGCGTTTCGGACTCTGGGGGCGCCACCCGACCGCGGGTTCACCCGGCAGCCGGTGCGGGCCGTCGAGTTGCTGATCGGCGTCGGCGGCGACGATGGCACCACGGTGCTCGATCTCCCCGCGCCGATCGCCATCCCGGTCGGCCCCGAGGCCGCGGTGTGGGAGGGAGAGGCCGCCACCCCTCCGCAGGAGATCATCGACCTCATATCCACCCGGGCGTCGCTGTGGGGGACCGAACCGCGCATCGTGACCGCGAGCCACCGCGACGGCGTGTGGCGCGTGGTGGTGACGATTGCCGACGCCATCGGAGCCCGCTGGCCGTTCGCCCTCCGGGTGGAGATGGACGGCACCTCAGGCGGGTAGAAGCCGGTCTTCGATCTCCCAGGCGTGATCGAGTGCGTGCCAGGCGGTGTAGCGGAGGGCGAAGCGCGGCTGCCAGCGCGCCCCTCCCCGCGGCCCCACCGCCGGAATCGACCCGTCGCGACGGCCCTGCAGCGTGGTGAGGAACACCTCGTGGACCCGTTCGAGATCGGCGAGGGCGTCGGCGCCTTCCAGGACCGGCTTGCCTCCCAGGCCGGTGACGTAGGCGACCTCGGCCTCGAGGACGTGGGTGATGATCTTGGCCAGGTCGCGGCCGCCGCCCCGGGGGCCGCGACGCAGCTCGTGCCCGACGGCCGAGGTCGCCGTGGCGGTGAACGCGGCCCAGCAGGCGCCGAGCGCCGCTACGTGCCGCTTCAGCGCAGACCCTGTGATGGGTGTGGCGTCGGGCTTGTAGCGGTAGTTGGGTGCGCCGAAGTCGGTCCCCGATCCTCCGCGCACCCTTTCCACCACTTCGACTGCAGTCGGGGTCCGGAAGCCGGTCGATCGCCCCGCGACGACCGCGGCATAACGCGGGGCATAGTCGAGGAGCGCGGTGATCGCGGCCGCTTCGGTCTTGCCGCTCCGTGCCCACCCCGGCCAGTCGGCGGCACTGGCAAAGCTCCGGGTGTCGCCGCTTTCGATGTAGATCCGCACCGGGGGCAATCCGCCTCCTGACCCCTCACTACCCTCGCCGGCAATGGCGCGGCGAACCCTATCCGTAGGTGATCTCGAGCACTCCAACGGCTTCGGGAACGATCTCGTCCCAGTCGGCGTCGGGGCTCTTCGAGATAGTGACGAAGTCGGCCGACATGAACACGCTCGTCACCCCGGGAATCGCCAGCAGCGGTCCGGCCACGGGATCGTCGGTGGGTTTGCCGGCGGCGAACGACTTCGGGGCAGCAAAGATCGCACCCACGGAGAATTTGAGTGCGTTCGGGTTGGGTGTCTGGCTGATGATCACGGGCATGCTGAGGCTCCAGGAGCGGGCCGCGGCATCGTAGTGGTGGCCTGATGCGTGTCGCCGTCGACATCGGCGGCACCTTCACGGATCTCGTGTTCTGGGACGGATCGACGGTGCGTACCGCCAAGGTCACCACCACGGCCGACCAGTCCGATGGGCTCGTCGCGGGGATCGATGCGATCGGCGCCCGCGGAGTCGATCTGGTGCACGGCACCACCGTCGCCACCAACGCGGTGTTGCAGCGGCGCGGCGCCCGCACTGCCCTGGTCACCGATGCCGGATTCGAAGACGTGATCGAGATCGGACGCCAGGACCGCCCATCGCTCTATGACACGGCAGTCACCCGCCCGGCGCCACTGGCCCTGGCGTCGTTGCGCTTCGGCGTGCCGGGACGGGCCACGTTCTCGGCCTCGTCCGATGTCCCCGACCTCACCGCCATGATCGCCGAGGTGACCGCAGCGCATCCCGAGGCGGTGGCGGTCGCCCTGCTCTACGGATTCGCCCATCCCGAACGTGAGGCCGCCGTTGCCTCGGCGTTGCGGCGTGTGCTTCCCGGGATCCCGATGTCGCTCTCATCACAGGTCGCCCCGGAGATCCGGGAGTTCGAGCGCACCTCCACCACGCTGCTCAACGCCTATCTCACCCCGGTGGTGGAGCGGTATCTGCGCCGGCTCACGGATCGGGTGGAGGGCTCCACCGCGGTGATGCGGTCCTCCGGCGGCCTCATCGAGTTGGAAAGGGCTGCGGCACTTCCCGCGGCGATCGTGCTCTCCGGCCCCGCCGGTGGGGCGGTGGCGGC
>DNGH01000303.1 GCA_003486285.1 Actinomycetota bacterium | reverse complement strand
GGTGAGGTCACGGATTGGCAGGGGCATCCCCCGGAGGCACTCAAGGCGATGAAGGACGGCCTGGAGCAACTCAAGAAGCTTGGTGTTGAGCCGATCGAGGACTGAGTCAAGCCGTCCTCTGATGACATTGGCGCACGCTGGGGTGCCGCTTCTTAAGTACACCCGTCGAAGGTGAGCCTTCGGTGGATGAGGCCGACAGCGCCTGGAGGCTGAGGCGGTGGGCGGCTGACCTGCGGAGTCCAGCTCATCCTCGTCGACGGCCAACTCGTGATCGCGCCCTCCAACTGCCAGACCTGCCGGGCCAAGTGCCCCGAGCAGGTGATCCTGTGGCACGTGCCCGAGGGCGGCGAGGGGCCCAAGTACAAGGCGATGTGACCCGGACGCTGCGCTCCGATCGACATGGACTTCGCAGCTGTGGCGCATTTTGGTGGATAGGTTCTCGACGCAAGGCCGTGATCAGTCGGCGAGCGGGAGATGGAGCGAGAACCTGGTGCTTTCCCCGATCCGGGCATAGCGCACGTCTCCACCCATGGCGCGTGCCAGCTTGCGACTGATGGACAAGCCGAGTCCGAAAGATCCCGTCCGTCCCTCGGGAATCTGTCCCGAGTGAAAGGCATCGAACATCACGTGGACGATGTCGGGGGAAGGGCCGGAGCCGCTGTCGGTAACGTAAATCACACCTTCGGTCCCGGACTTCTCCACCGACACGCTAATGGTGGGGCCACCGTGTTTGAGGGCGTTGGCGACGAGGTTGCGGATCACCTGCCTGATTCGGGCGGGGTCGCCGGTCACCAGAAGACCGGTACCCGCAATTACCTCGATCGGTTGGTTAGTAATCGCGGAGAAGCCTTCCACCACCTGTCTGACCTGCGCGGCCAGGTCGACCGACATGCCGGCGACGGGCAGGTTGCCGAGCTCGAGCCGAGACGCCACGAGCAGGTCGTTCAGCACGGCAACAGCGTCGACGGCTTCCCGGGAGATCGTGAGCAGAGCATCCTCCCTCTCGCGTTCACTGAGACCACTCTCTTTGGAAAGCAAAAGTTCCGCATAGCCGACGACGGCGGTCAGTGGAGTGCGCAGCTCGTGCGACACGCTGGCGATCAGGTTGAGTCGGGACTCGGCAAGTTGCCACATGCTGTCGGCCGCCGCGGCGCGCTCTGAGAGGTCCCTGACGACCGCCGCCAGGTAGATCTCGCCATCCACGGGGACCTTTGAGATCGACACTCCGATGGGGATGTCCTTTCCGGTGGAGTGACGCCCGTGCACGGAGAGCCGCTCGCCCATGAGGCGCAACGTCGCCTCACCTTGCGCGAAGTTCGCCACGTGGGCGTGATGCACCCCGCTGGCTGCCGCGGGGATGAGCAGGTTCAGCGGTTTTCCCAGTACTTCATCCGGCCGGTACCCGAACATCTGCGGTGCCGTGCCGGCGAACACCAGGATCCTCTCGGCGGAGTCGACGAGGATGATCCCCTCACCGGTGTGTTCCAACAGCGCCTGGAGAAGCCGGGGAACTCGCGTATGCCGCACGCGGATCGTGACGAGGACGCCCCACATCGACGCAACTCCGACCACCACGATGGCGAACGCCAGGATCCGCGTGTCCAAGGGTTCGTCCTGGCGAGAAAGGAGGAGCCCGGTCACGCTGAACACGCCAGCCGCCCCCAGCCACAAGATCCGCCGATCGAGCATCACCGCCGTGGACGTGATGACCACGACGACCAGGGTGACCGCCATCAACAGTGCATTTCCCGATACTTCGGCGATGCCGATTGCAGATGCAAACCCAACCACGAGCAGCAATTGGATCGGCGGCCGCGCCATCCAGGCAACGCCGACTGCCACGGCTCCGATACCGGCTGTCGCGACAGACAGTCCGATGAGCAACGGCGTGGCATGGACGAGACCGCTGACTCCCAGCAGCAGACCGCCGACAAGGAGACAAACGCCCCCGAGGCGCAGAAACAGGCGATTCAGATAGAGGGTGACGTCGTCGGGATCAGATACGAATCTCCGTCTCCGACCAATCGATGCGGGGTGTCGAGAACTTCGCCCCATGATCCCCAAGATACCAATCCGCATTCGAGCGGGGATCGCGCAACGCCGCCTACGAGGATAAAAGGATCCCTCACCGCAACCGAGGAGGCCATCTACATCCACATCTACACCGGAGAAGGACACGCCGAGGTGTGGAGAATCCCCGTGAGTGGCTGACCTCCCCTGGCGATTAGACGCGGAGCAGGAAGGGAAAGCTGGCGAAGCCTTGACAGGGTCCCGAGGGGTTCCTCACCTGTCGGGCCTGCCACTGAGAGTCCAACCAGAAGCTCGTGGATGTACCCCGGGAGCGTTCACCTACAGATGGGACATCGGACCCTGGCCGGGACCAACGACGCCCGGCACGATGGCTCCCGCCGCTGATGGGGATGGGCCGGTGGCATCGCCGAGAGTGGAGGAACAAGCCCATGACGGACCGCACTGCGGCCCGCGCCGTTGGGATCTTCTTCATCATCGCCTCGCTGGCCGGGATCCTGTCCGGTGTGGTGCAGGTCCCGATCCTCGACGCCGACGATGTCCTCGCCGAGGTGGCCGCCAACGAAGCGGGCCTGGCCACAGGGGCCCTGCTCGAACTTCTAATGGGACTCGCCGTAATCGGGATCGTTGTCTCGATCACACCGATCCTGCGCCGGTTCAGCGAGCGGATAGCGCTGGGATTCACCATCGCCCGAACCATCGAAACGGTCTTCTACGGCGTGAGTGCGATTGGCAGCCTCACGCTGCTCACTTTGAGTCGCGAGGCAGCGGATCCCGCCACCGCCGACACCATGAAGGCCGTGCTCCTGGGGGGACGGGAGTGGGGTATCTACACCGTCCAGATGATCGTCTTCTCCCTCGGGGCGCTCCTTCTCAACTGGCTGTTGTTCCGCACCAAGCTGGTGCCGAAATGGCTCGCCGGCTGGGGCGTGGCCGGGGCGGTGCTCTACCTGCTGGTCGGACCGTTGGTTGCGTACGGGCTGGAACCCTTCTCGAGCACCCAGGTCTTGCTCGTGGCGCCTCTCGGCGTGCAGGAGCTGGTCTTCGCCGTCTGGCTGATCGTCAAGGGGTTCTCGCCTGTCCCCGCGAGGAGCGCTGCATAACGGCGAGGTGGGTCACGACGACGGCCTGCTGCCCTCGAAGCCGGCAGAGGGCGCCAGCGCACTGGTTGTCACGGTGGATACAGTCCATTCATGGAGTTCGGATCGCGTCACCCGGCCTGGCGCGGGGCGATAGTGGCGTCTGCCATTGTCGCCCTCGTCGTCGTCGGGTCGCTGATCTACCTGGATGGCCGACGGTCAGGGCGGGACTGCCGACGACTTCCGCCAACGGGTAACCGACTCCGAGCTCAGCGTCGTCTGGTCGAACTCCGGTCCGCGCGGTGGCTACGGGGTGGCGTGAACGAGGTTCCTGGTCGCTGGTTGCCAGGTGGTCGAGGTAGGAGAGTCGGGCACGCAGTGGGAGGACGTCTTCGCCGTCGGTGGCGGCAGCTTCTCCCGGCGTCGCCGATGCGGCGACCCCTCCGGCGGCCCTGAAGGCGTGCTGTCAGTCAGTCCAGGTCAGCCGGGCCTGGTGGGTGGTGGTGTCGTAGGCGAACCACATGTCGTCGTCGGAGTCGTCGTCTACGAGGATCTTCAACTCCAGTTGGCGTCCGGCGGCGACGGTGTAGTTCACGCCCGACAGGACGATCGTGTCCTCGCTCCACCCTGAAGCGTCGTTCCACTGGCCCCGGTCCAGGGAACCCGAGGCGATGGTCGTGCAGGAGTTGCCCGTGCAGTCCCGCAGGTACACCTGGATGTACCCGCGCTTGTCGGCCGTGAAGTCCTTCATGGCTGAGAAGAGCGTCACCTCGACATCGCCCGCCAGCACCAGCCCTCCCGGCGGGGCCGGATGCCGCCAGTTCTGGAAGTTCCCGTCGGGGAAGATGTAGCGGTCCTCGCTCCCGCCCTTCTTGATCAAGAGCCCGGCGAAGTCGTCCCGGTCGGCGTCGTAGTTGTGCAGGGTGGTGGCGGTGGGCGCCGTGCTGTCCATGGGCAGCCGCTGCTGAGCGCCGGTGCTCCCGATGGGCGGCGTCGGGTCGTCATGCAGATACAGGGTCATCCGATCCGCGGAGACGGTCACCGTAGAGGCCACACCCTGTTCCGGGGGCACCAGGGCCCCCTCGCCGCCGGGTTCGCCAAGGCGCACCGCGAGGAAGATGCCGACGAGCACGAGGGCTACGGCGGCGATCGTCCCGACGGTGCGGGCGGTGTGGTTGAAGGGACGCGGCGCAGCGCCCACCGCCCCGCGGTGAGGTGGCAGCGGGGGATCGTACGAATCCCGACCCCGGGGTGGCCCGGGGGGGAGAGGAACCGCCAGCGGCATCACCTGAGTGGGTGCCTCGCGGCGGAGAGCAGCCTGCGGAGTCCCGCCGGCTCGCAGCCGGTCGAGGTCCTCCACCATCTCGGCGGCGGTCTGGTAGCGGTCGGCAGGGTCCTTGGCCATCGCCTTGAGGACGATGGCCTCGAGCCCCGGCGGGACGTCCGGCTTGAGCTGCGAGGGTGGTTCGGGGAGCCGCTGTATGTGCTGGTAGGCGATGGCGAGGGAGTTCTCGCCGAAGAAAGGGGGAGCACCGGTGAGCAGCTCGTACATGACGACGCCCAGTGAGTAGATGTCGCTGCGGAGATCTGCCGGATGTCCCTGGGCCTGCTCGGGAGAGAAGTAGGTGGCGGTGCCGATGACCGCTCCGGTCTGGGTCAGATGCTCGGAGTCATCCCGCGCCCTGGCGATGCCGAAGTCGGCCACCTTGACCGCACCCTCTGGGGTGAGCAGCACATTGGCCGGCTTGATGTCACGGTGCACCAGCCCCTGGTTGTGGGCCACCGACAACGCCATGCCGACGGCGGATCCGATCTCGGCCACGCGTTGCGACGGGAGGGCGCCTTCGCTGCGGATGACGGTGCTCAAGTCCCGGCCCTGGACGAATTCCATGACCATGAAGTAGGTGTCACCGTCCCGGCCCCAGTCGTGGACGGCGACGATGTTGGGGTGGGACAGGGCAGCGGCGGCCTGCGACTCGCGCCGGAACCGCTCCACGAACCCCGGATCCTCGGCGAACTGCCGATGCAGGGTCTTGACCGCGACCCGGCGTCCCAGGACGCGGTCCTCGGCAATCCACACATCGGCCATCCCGCCGCGAGCGAGATGGGAGATGAGGGCGTAACGATCCGAGAGGATGCGCGGCGCTTCCACTGACAAATAGCGTAGGCAAGCGCGAGAAGATGGCTACAAGGGCGCCGAAGGGCTGCTCACCTCCCCCGGACCCTCACCCGCTATCTCGCAACCCTTCCACCCGCGCCGTCAGTGGTCCCAGACC
>DNGH01000162.1:6361-6727 GCA_003486285.1 Actinomycetota bacterium | reverse complement strand
GATCACCTTGCCGTCCACGACCTCGATGGTCACATCGCTGCCCTGCAGCGTGGTGGCGGCCTCGAGCATGACGACGTCGCCGCTCAGGACCGCACCCGAGACCACGTGGTACAGCAGGATGTCGGTCAGGGCCGGGATGTCGGCCAACAGGGCCGCGACCGTGCCTTCGGGGAGGAGGGCGAACGCCTCATCCGTCGGGGCGAAGACCGTGAACGGTCCCTCACCCTTGAGGGTCTCGGTCAGGCCGGCGGCATCGATGGCGGCCAGCAGCGTGGTGAAGGTCCCCGCGGCGTCCGCAGTCTCGATGATGTCCAGAGCCTCCGGCACCGTGGTCGTCGGGGCCATGGTCGTGGTGGTGGTCTCGGC
>DNGH01000162.1:0-6261 GCA_003486285.1 Actinomycetota bacterium | reverse complement strand
GGTGGTGGTCTCGGCGACCGTGGTCGTGGTGGCTGCGTCGTCATCGCCGCAGGCGGCGACGACCACAGCGAATGCCACCGCCACGATGGCGAGGCTTCCGATCCGCTTGATCATTGTCAGGTTTCCTTTCGGGTGGCCCCTCCCGGAAACCCCGGGAGGGGAATTAGTGCTAAATAACCCTCACCCCCGGTTCCCTATTCCCGGCCATCGGAAGATTCTCCGGCGGCCGGGTTCTGCCATCCTTCCGGGCGATGACCACCGGACCCGGACCCCGGCCGCGTTCGGCCCGAACCGCACCTTCTCCCGGCAACGGCCCTGGGTGGTGGGCCGGCCCCAACCTCCCCTACCTGGCGGCGATCGTGGTGTCGGTCGTGGTCCTGGTCCCCTTCGTGGTGCTCGCCAGGCCATTTGCCACCAGTGGCGACACGGCTGCGGCCCCCACTACCGCCGCGACCCCCACCACCGGGGGCGAGACCTCGACCACCACCACGACCGGCACCACCACGACTCTTCCTGGGGACATGGGGACCCTGCAGGGCCTCGACCTCGAGTTGGTGACGTCCCGGGTGGCGTTTCCGGTGTATGCGGTGGCGATCCCGGGCGACGATCGGATCTTCGTGCTCGAGCGCGGCGGTCAGATCCGCGTGATCGACCCGACCGCGAGCCCACTCCCGACTCCGTTCCTCGACCTCACCGACCGGGTCGGGTCAGCGGGCATCGAGAACGGGCTGCTGGGGATGGCCTTCCACCCCGACTTCGACGACAACGGCCGATTCTTCGTGTACTACACCGACACCGACCTCAACTCCCGTCTCTCCGAGTTCCGAGGCGGCAGCCGCACCGATCCGGTGGCGGATCGCGACTCGGAGCGGATCCTGCTCGAGGTGCAGCAGAGCGGCATCCGCCACCGCGCCGGCATGCTCCAGTTCGGCCCCGAGGGATATCTCTACGTGGCCTTGGGCGACGGTGGCCTGGGCGATGCCAGCGCCCAGGACCTCACCATCTACCAGGGCAAGATCCTGCGGATCGACGTCGACGGCGGCGATCCCTACGCCATTCCCGCCGACAATCCCTACGCCGGCGGAGGCGGCCTCGGGGAGATCTGGGCGCACGGCTTGCGCAATCCCTGGCGGTTCCATCTCGACGGCGACGGCGGCCTCATCTACATCGGCGACGTCGGGCAGTCGAACTGGGAGGAGATCAACGTGCAGCCGGTCACCGCAGCCGGACTGGACTACGGCTGGCCCAACTTCGAGGGCACCGACTGCTACAAGCCGTCGGACGGGTGCGACATGCTGGGCTGGCAGGAACCGACCCTGGTCTACAGCCATGAGGAGGGCTGCTCGGTCACCGGCGGGTTCGTGTATCGGGGCACCGCCATCCCGGAACTGAACGGGCACTACTTCTACGCCGACTGGTGCAATGGTTGGATCCGCAGCTTCCGCTACTCCGAGGGCCAGGTGGTCGACGAGCAGGACTGGTCGGCCGACCTCGAAGGCGCCGGCCAGGTCTCCAGCTTCGGCCTGGACGGCGACGGCGAACTGCTGGTCGTGGACTCGAACGGATCGGTGTTTCGGGTGGTCGCGCTCAGGGCCAATGAGCCATGAGCCATGAGCCATGAGCCGTCAGCGGTCAGCGGTCAGCGGTCAGCGGTCAGCGGTCAGCGGTCAGCGGTCAGCGGTCAGCCAGATAGCGGGGAACGGGTAACGGGCGAGAGGCGACGGCCTTCAGCAATAGCCGCGGGCTGCTTCGCCCAGAATCACTCCCCCCTTGTGGGGGAGTCGACCGGACCCAGTCCGGTCGGTGGGGGGTATTGGTTTGGAGTAACCCCCCATCGCCTCGGTCTGCAATCCTTCCCCCCACAAGGGGGGAAGGATGAAGAGTGGAGTCCGAGTGGGTGTGGTGCTTAACCCCCCATCGCCTCGGCTCGCTTCGCTCCCCGAGGCACTTCCCCCACAAGGGGGGAAGGATCAGAAGTCGCCAGTGCCGATCGCATCTCCCTGCTGACCGCTGACCGCTGACCGCTCCTCAGACTCCCAGCCCCAACCCCCGCGCGATCACCAACCGCTGGATCTCCGACGTGCCCTCGCCGATCTCGAGGATCTTGGCATCGCGATAGAACCGGGCCACCGGGGTGGCCTCCATCACGCCGGCACCGCCAAACACCTGAGTGGCGACACGGGTGGCATCGACGGCGGTCTCCGAGGCGAACAGCTTGGCCTGGGAGGCGGCGTGCTTGAAAGCCTGTCCGGTGTCGCGCAGCCAGGCAGCCCGATAGGTGAGCAGCCGGGAGGCCTCGACCGCCACCTGGAGATCGGCCAGCTTGAAAGCGATCGACTGGTTGGACCCGATGGGGCGTCCGAAGGAACTGCGGACCTTGGCGTACTCGACGGCGTGGTCGAGGCACGCCGCGGCGATCCCCAGGGACATGGCGGCGATGGCGACGCGGCCATCGTCGAGGATGGAGAGGAACTGGTGCAGGCCCCGTCCCGGCTCGCCCAGCAGGTTCCCGACGGGTACCCGGCACCCCTCGAAGCGCACTCCATGGGTGTCGGAGGCGCGCCAACCCATCTTGCGGTAGGCGGGCTCGATCACCAATCCCGGAGTTCCTGTGGGCACCACGATCGTGCTGACTCCCCCTTCCGGAGTGCGGGCCGTGACCGTGATCAGAGCGGTGATCGAGGTGCCCGAGTTGGTGATGAAGACCTTGGTGCCATCGATCACCCATTCGTCGCCATCACGCACCGCCCGGGTCCGCGTGGCCCCGGCATCGGATCCCGAGTCCGGTTCGGTCAGGGCGAAGGCGGCCAGAGCCCGTCCGGCGAGGAGGTCGGGAAGCCAGGCCTCCTTCTGCGCCTCGGTCCCGAAGTGGTGGATCGGGTTCGCCCCGAGCCCGACGGCCGCCTCCAGCGTTATCGCCAGGGACGAGTCGACCCGGGCGATCTCCTCGACCGCGATGCAGAAGGTGAGGAAGTCGGAGTCGTGGCCGCCGTACCGCTCGGGGAAGGGCAACCCGAACAGGCCGAGATCCCCCATCTTGCGCACCACGTCGACCGGGAACTGGTGCGCGGCGTCCCAGGCATCGGAATGCGGAGCGATCTCCGCCTCGGCGAAGGACCGCACGACCTTCCGGAACGCCTCGTGCTCCGCAGAGAGCGCGAAATCCACACCAACCTCCGTGTCGAAGGACAGAGGGTATCCCACAACGGCGCTCCGAGCCGGCGTGTTGGATCGGGCCTGCCGCGGGCTAGCGTGCCGCCGGTGACTCGCCTGCTCGGACTCGCCGGCACCGTGGTGATCTCGTTCTCGGCGATCTTCGTGCGGCTGGCCGACGTCTCGCCGCAGACGGCGGCCTTCTTTCGCACCACCTACGCCCTACCGGTCCTCTTCATCGCCTCGAGACTCATGAGCGACGACCGCACCCGCCGCGAGCGCCTGCTCGCGTTCGGTGCCGGGATCGTCTTCGCCGCCGATCTCACGCTGTGGCACACCTCCATCGAGTACATCGGCGCCGGACTGGCGACGGTCGTGACCAACTCCCAGGTGCTCTGGGTCGGCCTGCTCGCCTGGGTGCTGCTCAGGGAACGGCCGCGGCCGGTGGCCTTCGCCGTTGTGCCGGTGGCGTTGGTCGGCATCACGCTCATCGGAGGCCTGGGGCGCGACGACGCCTACGGATCGGACCCGTTCCTCGGCATCGTCTTCGCCCTTCTCGCCGGCCTGAGCTACTCGGTATTCATCCTGGTGTTCCGCGCCTCCAACCGGCGCATGGGTCCGCCGGCGGGCCCGCTCCTCGACACCACCGCCGGTGCCGCGCTGACCCTGCTGCTGGTGGCGCCACTCGACGGTGACTTCTCCTTTGCCTTCTCGTGGCCCACCCACGGATGGCTGATCGCGCTCGGGATCGTCCCGCAGTCGCTGGGATGGCTCCTGATCTCCACGGTGCTGCCGCGCCTGCCCGCACTGGACACCTCCGTGATGCTGCTGCTCCAACCCGCCGCGACCGTGCTGTGGGCGCAGCTCTTCCTCACCGAGCCGCTGGCAGCGGTGCAGTGGGTCGGAGTCGGGATCGTCTTCGTTGCGATCCTCGGTGCGGCCCTGGCCGGAGCGGTCGCGATGCGCCGTGCCGCCCTCGCCACTCCGGAGCCGTGACGCGACCCGTCACACGAACGGCGGCAACAGTCCCTCGAGGTCGTGGAAGAACTGGGAACGCGCCATGGCGGCGGTGGCGCCAAGCGATCGAGCTCGGACCATGGCGAACTCGTCGACATGCGGCCCGAAGGCGATCACCCGGATCCCTTCGCCCGCCGCCGCCGCGATCGTGGCCTCGGCGGCGGCATCGGTGAGGTCGACCAGCACCACCGCATGACCGCGCACCCGATCGGGCGTGCGGATCGGCTCCAAGCGATAGCCCCGCGCCACCATCGCACGCTCGATGCGATCCCGATCGAGCAGGTTGGCGGCCAGGAGCGCCACCACGGGGCGGGTCACCGCCGCCGCCTTGGCGGCGCCCCACTCGAGGTGGGCTCGCCACACCTCCTCGCCGATGACCGCCGACGAGGCCGGCGCCAGGTCGTAGACGTCGCCGGGAAGTGCCGCCGCCACGACGGGATCGCGCGCCGGGGCAGCCACATCCTGGGCGGCAAGAGCGGCATTGGGAGCCGCCATGGCTTCCTGGAACAGTTCGAGCGGAGTGCGCTGCTGCTCGGCATAGGGCAGGGCGAGTAGCCCGTCGAGGGCGTCGCGCAGCCAGTCCTCCCCGGCCCGCATCGCGGCGGCATCGGCGGGCCAGTCCCGCGCCGCCAGGACACCGTCGAGATAGGGCGTATACGCCTCGACAAGCCGATCGCGCAGGATTCGGGCGGTGTCGTCCATGTCCCGAGGGTAGGAGGAGACGGGAGTGTCGCGGAGCCATTCCGGTAGAGTCCGCCTGCAACTACCGAGAGAAGGATTCAATGCGCCGACTCATCGTCCTGGCAGCGCTGCTGGCCCTGGTGGCGACCGCCTGCAAGATCGAAACCAATTTCGGGGCCGTCATCGGAGCCAATGGCGCCGGAACCATCATCGCCGAGGTGGGGATGGACGAGGAGGCCCAGGGCTTCCTGCTCTCCGACAGCACCGACCCCTTCGAAGGCAACGACCTGACCGACTGCGAAGGCGCCCGCACCCGCGAAGAGAACCGCGGTGACATGAAGTTCTGGATCATCGAGTGCGATGTCGCGGACATCACCGAGTTCGAGAGCATGATGTCGGCCTCGGAGAACACCTTCCTGGAGAGCTTCGACATCACCGTCACCGACACGCTGGTCTCGGTGTCGGGAACGGCCTCCGCCGAGGACACCCTCGGGAGCGAGGCGGAGGGCTTCGACCCGACGCTGTTCGAAGAGTCGATCTCGGCCAATCTCAAGATCACCATGCCGGGACGCATCCTCGAGCACAACGCCGACTCGCAGAGCGGCAACACCCTCACCTGGGAGATCCCGGTGCTGGGCGGCACGCTCAACGTTCAGGCATCATCCGATCCCACCGGAAACCCTGCCGGTGGCGGTGGCGGTGGTGGTTTCCCGATGTGGCTGATCGTGGTGATCGTCGTGGTGGCGCTGGGTGGCGCCTACTACCTCTACACCCAGAACAAGAAGAAGGGCGGCGCGGCCCCGGCCGATACTCCGCCCCCGGCGCCGTCGGCGTAGGTGCACCTCGTAGTCGTCGATCTGGTCCCGGCCCTCCTCTCGTGGGAGGGCCGGGATTCTTCCGGGGAGCCGGACGTGGCCCCGGAGGCGGCGCATGCCCTCGGTCACCTCTTCGACGCCTTCGAGATGATCGGCGTCGCCGACGCCCGTACCACCTCGGCCTTTCTGCGGCGCCACCTCGAGGCGGCCGACCTGGCCGGCTACTTCGACGTCGTGGTCACCAGCGCCGAGCACGGGCCGGTGCTCACCGCCCGGGCGCTGCGGCGCATCATTCGCACCGCCGCGCCCAAGGAGAAGGGCATCGTCGTCACCGCCCGCCCGGGACTCGCCGCAGAACTGCGCCGCGCCCGCACCGCCGTCGCCTTGACGACTCACGAAGAATTCGAGTCGGTGATCGACGCCGTGTTCGACATCGCCGACGGGCGGGCGCAACCCTAAGAAGTCACCAGTCACCAGTCACCAGTCACCAGTCAGAGTGGAGACCTCTCTCCAGTCCTCGGTCCCCAGACGCGGGCTCTCGACTGTCGACTGTCGACTCTCAACTCTCAACTCTCAACTCCCAACTCCCAACTCC
>DNGH01000115.1 GCA_003486285.1 Actinomycetota bacterium | reverse complement strand
GCGCGATTGGTACCGGCTGGGTGGTTGGTGCCTCGACGCCGACGGGCGATGCACGGCGTGCGGTACTCACTGTGCTGGAGTGTTCGATCCGGACGGTCCGGGGACTTGGGGCCCCCGCCGACTCCCGGTGAGGCTCTCCGGCTGATCACGCAGGCGGCCCGATGGCGAAGGCGGCGTAGCCGACGACGCTGTCTCTCGGCCCGGCGGTGTCGCCGGAGTTGCCCTGGGCGAGGAAACGGCACGCCCAGGCACGGCGGCGAGCCAGGACGAGCGCCGCCTGAACTGCGATTCGGCCGCAGGCGTCGTGCGGGGTGAGATCCCCGGCGCGCAGCTCCACGATGGCGGCAATGGTCCTGGCATCCCAACGATGCGCCGCCTCGTAGGGCAGGTAATGCGAGAGGTCTGAGGAGATCACGGCCACCACCTCGTCGCCGGCCATGCTGACGTCAAGCACATCCGCGGCCCGATCGTGGGTGACCTCTCCCGTGAGCATCGCTAGAACCTCGAACTCCCCGAGCGCCACCTGGAGGAAGGGAAGCTGGACCTCGAGGCTGTGCTCGGGGGCGTGGGCGGCCGGACGGGGCGCGACGAGGGGATCGAGCTCGGCCCGGGCGGTCAGCACTCCGTCGACCGGAACCTCGCCCAGGGGCGTAGCTAGACAGTCGGCTCCGGACGTGGCGAGGCCGCTGAAGGCGACAAAGTGAGAGGGACCGAGGAGTACCACTCGGCGTCGGGGCGGTGACGCCTGCCACACCCGGTAGGCGGCCGCCGCCACCGGACCCGAATACGCGTAGCCAGCGTGGGGAACGATGAGGACACGCGGCTCCACGTCGAGCGCCCGGGGCACGGCCTGCTCGAGCAGGTTCGCGACGTGGGCGCGGAGCGCGGTAGGGTCGGCCGGGTAGAACGACCCGGCCGCGGCGGCGTGTCGCACGGTCGCCATGATCCGACTCTATGCGAATCTCCACTGGAGGCGCTCATCGGATCCCGCGCCGCCTTTACCAGTTCGCGGGTGCCGCGGCTGATCTACCTCGGCGTTGCCTCGGATCACGAACCGGGTGTCGTGTCGCGCGACTGAGTCGATGATCTCGACAACGGCAACGGCCCATCAATGTTTTCGGTGACCGGCTCAGCCGGTACGAGTCGCCTCGAACCGGACCTCCACGTCGTCGACGGTCAGTCCGGCGGCCCGCATGAAGGCGAGGTACGCCTGATTGTCGAGCGATCCGGTGACCCGGTTCTCCGTGACCTCGTCGAAGTGCCACGGAGGCGGTCCCAGCCCGGGCGGGCCGGGACCAAGCGGCTGCTCGAACGCAAACGGACTGGTCTCTCCGTCGAACACGGCGATGCCGTCAAAGGAGACGACGTTCGGGATCATGAGCGGGAGGAAGGCGCAGCCGGTGAACACGCCGTCGATGACGCCCACGCCCTCGGCGTAGTCGCCACCGGACAGGTCGATCCTCTGATCCATGGACTGCACGTAGGCGCCTCCGGTCACCACGCCGTCGGCGACGGCGATGGTGAAGGGGGCGGCGATCGTGTCCCCGACGGCGCGGAGTCCCTCAGCGGTGAAGTGGATGGTGGTGATGCTGAAGGTTCCCTCCCACTGCCCGGAGGGAAACTCCTCGTCGAACTCTTCGAGCTCGACGAGAAAGTGCGCCTGTCCACCATCGCGCTCGATGCCGGTCACCAGCAGGTTCTCTGAGCCCATCGGAAGCGCTTCCTCACCCTCCTCGGCGCCGCAGGAGCAGCCACCGGGGCGGATGCAGAAGCGACGGTCGAACAAACCCGTCACGGGAAAGTGCTCCTGACCCTCGAACTCGACCGACCCCGCATCCGCCTCGACCACCACATGGACCAGGCCCTCGTCTTCGAACCGCACCTGGCCGAGGCCGCCCGGTGCCCAGGCGGCGAGCGAGGTCGTGATCTCGAACGGGCTCGACTCGGTCACCCGGACCGGTGTCCTCCGGGCGATCGCCGGCGCCTCGGCGGGGGAGAGCTGCCACACGTCCGACACCCCAAAGGTCGGCGCGCGGCGGTGGGCGCCGGCTCGCTCACTGGCGATCCTGGGTAGGACCGCCCCGGGATCCAGGCCCGTCGCCGCCACGGCGGCCTCGCCGCGATTGCCGAACATTCCGAGGATCACGCGGAATGGGTCGACACCGATGTCCTCCACCGTCCAGTAGAACACGAGGCCGGGATAGTCGAGGGCGAAGATCGAGCCCTGGTTGGCCATCCATTGCTGGGTCCTGATCTCGGCGTACTCGTCGACCCCGGCGATCTTGGCGCCCACCCACGTTGCAGAGCCTTCCGTGATCCAGCTCTGCCCGCGAAGCACATCGGCGACGTCGGATACGGCGTCGAATTGGAAGCAATGGAAGAGCTCGTGGACGATGGTGCGATACACCGCGGTGTCCTTGAGGCGGAAGGTGCACCCCTCGGCGGCACCCGAGGTGACGAACCCACCGCCCCGGGTGGGGAAGGCGTATCCGTTCACTTCCACGCCTCTCACGGTGACGTCCTCCGGGGGCCGCACCTCTACGTTCAAGGGAATGCCGAGAGTGCGGCCGAGTCGAGCCTCGATGGCGGCCCGTGCCGTTTCCACCTGAGCGCTTACGCCGAGCGCCGTCAGGGATCGGGAGCGGATCGGCAGGGCGAGCCCGGCGGCGAGAGGGGCTGGGCCCAGGGCGGAGGGTGGCGCGCCACCGAGGACCAGGGCCACCGCCTCCTGTTGTTCCGGGGTCAACTCCTCCCAATTCGCCAGGACGGCCATGATCGCCATCGACCCGTCGTGCTCGTCGACTTCGAAGCGGGTGGGGTCGGCACCCGGCACGTCGCCGAAGATGGCGGAGAAGAGATCGATCGCCTCCTGCGCCGGGAGGACGCCGTCGTTGGCGGCGCGGGCCGCGGCGAGTCCAGCCCGCGTTCCCAGGTCCGCGGACTCGTCGAAACCCAGGTCACTCGGGATGGTGGTAGTGGGACCCGGCGGCAATGTGGCGGAAGACTCCACCGTACCCGTGCCCCCGCCACACGCCGCGACGGCGAGCAGGAAAGCCATCGAGATCGCACCCCTCCGCATGGGTCGAGACTAGGAGAGGAGAGCCCGTATGTCAGGTGGAATGGGATCAACCACCACAGTGGTGAGGGATCGATGCTCTGTGCTACCGCTGGTCGAAGCCAGGTGACCACGAACACGCGACGCCGCCAAGCTCCCGAGGCCCGCCCGCTCCTCCGGGTCTAGGCCGTGGGGAGGAGGCGCATCGGTCCGGTGAGTCCCAACTCGGGCAGTTCCCTCACTCGGCTACGCCGCAACCCACACGTCGACGACCTGATACACGGTGATCGCCGCCAGGAGGATCAGAAACGCGATCCCGGTGCGGCGGACGAGCAGGTGGCGCCGCCCGACCCATAGCCCGGCGGCGACGCCGGCGCTGGTGACCAGCTTGAATGCGGCCGCCCACCCCCAGCCACCGTCGAGCAGCGCCGCCATCACGGGGTTCATCTCGACCGCACCGCGGTCCACCAGGTGGAGGGTGAGGCCGAGGTCGAGGACATTGAGGGCGACGAACCACATCACCACCAGAGCCCAATCGCGATCGGAGATCTGGCTGCCCGCGAGGGCGGTTGTCGAAGAAAGCGAGCTGGCCACCTCGCCAAGGTTACGCCCCAGCGTCCCGCGACGCGGCGCCCAGGGCCTACGGCTCCGAGACGGCCTCAAAGACCCGCCACTCACCGGACAGGCCCTTGAGTTGGTGAGTGCCGCAGTCGGTGAACTCGATGACGAAGCCGTCCACCGAGGACTCGACCTCGCGGGCGAGCATGGTGGCGAGCACGACGATGTTTGGCGGGCGAGGGCTCGGTGCGGGCGAGCCCAGCCGCGACTGTGGCGCGTCGCCGGAGGCTACTTTCCCTCAGACCGGTTCGAGCACCACCACCGCGGTCTCGGTGGATCGCCGCGCCGCGTAACCATCGAGTCCCTTGTCGATCTCGCCCCAGCGCGCCCACAGCCGCGAGCGCTCCTCGCCCTGCGCCGCTCGACCCTTGACCGGGTGGCCGCCGCCCTTGAGATCGACCCGTGCCTCGGGATGGGCCTGCAGGTTGAGCCACCACGCCGGCTCGCCGTCGTACCACCCGTTCATGGCCATGGTGACGAGATTGGCGCCGTCCTCGAAGTAGCCGAGCATGACGCTGCGCTCGGCACCGGAGCGACGGCCGATGGTGGTAAGACGCAGTGTGCCCCACTTGCCCGGCTTGGGACGCCACAGGCCCAAGCGGCCACCGGTGCTCCGGTACAGCCAACGGTGCGACGACCAGAAGGCGCGCTCGAACCAACGCGGCGGAACCCTCGGATGCTTTGGCTTCTTGTCGTCCATGACGGTCTCCTCAGCCCCTCCGTGCCTTCCCCAGTTTGGCCTGGAGATCCTCGAGACGCTCCAACTTCATCATCGGGTCCAATGCTCTCTGGTCGATCGGCTGGAGGGCACCGTCACTCCACCGCGATGACCACGTTGCCCAGCTTCTGCCCGGTCTCGACGAACCGGTAGGCCTCGACGATCTGGTCGAGCGGGTAGGTGCGGTCGAGCACCGGGCGGAACCGGCCGCTGGCGATGAACTCCTTGAGGTACCGGATCGCCTCGGGGTCCTTGTACGGGAACACGAAGATCATCTTCCGGCCCGGGGACAGCTTGAAGAGGAGGGCGGCCACCATCCAACCCAGGATGATCGGCACGCCGAGAAACGGAAGTTGCGATCCCCGGATGTCGGTGGCCGTGTACACCCCTTTCTTCTTGAGAAGGCGCCGAGTCCTGCGGAACGACGACTTTGCGACAGCGTCGAGCACCAGGTCGTAGCGCTGCTGGTCGCGGGTGAAGTCTTCGGTCTGATAGTCGATCACCCGGTCGGGACCGAGACCCTTGACCATCTCCAAGTGAGCGGTGGGACCGACCGCGGTGACCCGGGCCCCGAGGTCCTTGGCGAGCTGCACCGCGGCGCTGCCGATGGCACCGGTGGCGCCGTAGACCAGGACGTCCTTGTCGGGGCCGATCCCCGCCTTGCGCAGCATGCCGAGGGCGTAGTGGGAACCCTCGGTGCTGGGGGCGGCCTCGGCGTAGCTCCTTCCCTCCGGGATGAGGACGATGAGCCGGTCCTCCTTCACCACCAGGTACTCGGCGTGGGCGCCGAAGGTGCCCTCGCACCATCCGGTGATCCGATCGCCCACCGCGAATCGACTCGCCCCCTCACCGAGGGCCGCCACATCGCCGGCGAACTCGGTGCCCCAGACGGGCTTGCGGGGGCGGCGCACCCCGCTGAAGAAGCGGATGATGAACGGCTTGCCGCCGCGGTAACCACAGTCGGTCCGGTTGACCGTCGTGGCGCGCACCCGCACCAGTAACTCACCCGGACCGGGGGATGGTGTGGGGACCTGTTCGACCTGCACCACCTCGGGTGGGCCGTAGCGGCGGCTGACGGCAGCCTTCATCGTCGGGGGTATCGGGTTCATCGTGACTTCCTCCGGTCGGGGTTTCTGTGGATCGGTCCGCCGTGGCGCCAGGCCCGGCCGGCGCGAAACAGTTCGGGAGGCCGCCCGCCCGCGGCGCCGGGCTCGGC
>DNGH01000259.1 GCA_003486285.1 Actinomycetota bacterium | reverse complement strand
GCGATCACCGAGGGCATCCCCGCCCACGACGAGGCCCGGGTCTACAACTACCTCAAGCAGACCAGTGGCACCGCGCTGATCGGCCCCAACTGCCCCGGGGTCATCTCCCCGGGCAAGTGCAATGTGGGCATCACCCCGCACGAGATCACCCTTCCCGGCAACGTCGGGGTGGTGTCGCGTTCGGGCACCCTCACCTACCAGGCGATCCACGAGTTGACCCAGCGGGGCATCGGCCAGTCGACCTGTGTGGGCATCGGCGGCGACCCGGTTCCAGGCACCTCCTTCGTCGACGTGCTGGAGCGTTTCCAGGCCGACTCCGAGACCGTCGCCGTCGTGATGATCGGTGAGATCGGCGGCAGTGCCGAGGAGGAGGCCGCCCGCTTCATCCGCGACCACGTGACCAAGCCGGTGGTGTCCTACATCGCCGGAGTGACCGCACCCGCCGGGAGGAAGATGGGGCACGCCGGAGCGATCATCTCCGGCTCGAGCGGCACCGCCCAGGCGAAGCAGGCGGCGCTACGCGAGGCGGGGGTCGTGGTGGTGGACGATCCGACGGCGATAGGGGAAGCGGTGGCGCGGGTCCTGAGTTGAGAGTTGAGAGTTCAGAGTTCAGAGTTCAGAGTCCAGAGTCAGGTAGGGCTCCCAGCGGCATCCATGAGTCTCCAAACTCCAAACTTCGAACTCTGAACTCCCTCCTTACACTCCCCTCATGACCCCTCCTCACGGCCGCACCCTCTCCGGCATCGAGGCCGGGGCTCTGCTGCGAGCCGAGGTGGCGGAGCGGGTGGCGGCGCTGGCCGCGATGGGCAAGCGAGTAGGGCTTGGCACGTTGCTGGTTGGGAACAACCCGGCGTCCGAGGTGTACGTCCGGCTCAAGCACCGCAACGCCCTGGAGGCCGGAATCCGATCGTACGACCATCGCCTTCCCGCGACCGCCGCTCAGCACGAGGTCGAGGCGTTCGTCGACGAGTTGAACCGCGATCCCGATATCGACGCCTTCCTGGTCCAGCTGCCGCTGCCGGAACATCTCGACCCGGCCCCGGTGCTGGAGCGGATCCTGCCGCAGAAGGACGCCGACGGACTGCATCCCCACAACCTGGGGCGGATGGTGCTCGGGCTGCCGGCGCCGCGCCCTGCCACTCCCACGGGGATCCTGCGTCTTCTCGACCACTACGACGTCAACACCCGTGGCGCCCGCGTCGTCATCGTCGGCCGGTCCTCGCTGGTGGGGCGGCCCCTGTCGATCATGCTCAGCGCCCGGGGACGCGACGCCACGGTGTCGGTGGCGCACACCCTCACCGACGATCTGGCGGCAGTCACCCGGGAAGCCGACATCCTCGTCGTGGCCGCGGGACATCCCGCACTGATCCGCGCCGAGCACGTCAAGCCCGGGGCGGTGGTCATCGACGTGGGTACCACCCGCCGCGACTCGGGCCTGGTGGGCGATGTGGCCTTCGACGAGGTGATCGCCGTGGCCTCCGGGGTCACGCCGGTTCCCGGTGGCGTCGGACCGATGACGATCGCCGGGCTGCTGTGGAACACGGTGATGTTGGCGGAGAGCTGAAGTCTCCTTCCTCGATCCTTCCGCGACCTGGGCGTTCCTCATGGGGTCTTTGTGCCCTAGTCCACTAGTCATGGAGTGTGGAACTCTGCGTCAGACCCAGGGAGGGATATACCTTGTCGGTGCAGGAAAGGGGACTGCGGCGCCGAACTACGCCCCTGCCCCTGCTCCCGTCCGAGCCTCGAGTTGTGTCCCGCCGCGAATTCCTTGGGCAACTCGGGGCTGCTGGCGCCTTTGTGGCCGTGGGCGGGGGACTGCTGCCGCGGGTTCTCGCTGCCCAAGATCTCGACGACATAGCCTCCGGGAGTCTGCAGCTCGCTGCCGACCATCAGTGGGTGATGATCTTCGACCTTCGCCGCTGCGACGGCTGTCGCGACTGCATCAAGGGCTGCCAGGAACAGCACCATCTGTCGCCTGACGACGAGTGGATCAAGGTCTACGAACTCAAGGACGTCCAGGGCAAGTTCAACATGCCGGTCCTCTGCATGCAATGCGAGGCCGCACCCTGCGTCCGGGTATGCCCGTCGCGAGCCACATATCACCGGCGCGATGGCGTTGTCGTCGTGGACCAGAACGTGTGCATCGGGTGCCGGATGTGCATGGCCGCTTGTCCCTATGACGTCCGGGTGTTCAATTGGCAAGAGCAGAGCGTGCCTGAGCAGTACCACCATGAGACGCCCGAGTTCCAGGTGCCGCAGAAGCGGGGCACGGTCTCCAAGTGCACCCTGTGCGTCCACCTGCTGGAGCAGAGACTGTTTCCTGCCTGTCTCCAGTCGTGCACGATGGAGGCGATCTTTGTTGGGGATCTCGTCGAGGACGTGATGAGCAACGGACGAGAAACGTACATCCTCTCGCAATACCTCCGGGAGAACGATGCCTTCCGCTTCCGATCCGAGCTCGGCACTCGACCCAGGGTCTACTACGTCGCTGGCCATGGCCAGGACCTGGAATTCTGATATGACCGCGGTGCTCCCACTCATGCCCGGGCTCGAAGAGGCGGCGCTCGCCCCGATGGGACGCTTCAGCCGGGGCCATCGGGCCTCCGTGTGGCTGCTGTTGGTGCTGACTGCCGGCGGGATCGCCGCATTCATCTATCAGTTTTCCACTGGGATTGGTGTGACCGGAATGAACGACCGGGTGTTCTGGGGGATCTACACGGTCGACCTGGTCACGTTCATCGGCTTTTCGTACGGTGGCGCGCTCGTGTCGGCGATTCTCAGGCTCACCAACGCATCGTGGCGGGGTCCGATCTCGCGTCTCGCGGAGGGCACGGCTCTGGCCACCCTTGCAGTTGGCGCTCTGTTCCCCCTGGCCAGCGACGGGCACCCCGAACGAGTGTGGCGGCTGATCACGGCGTTGCAGATCAACTCGCCGATCTTGTGGGACATGGTGGCGATCATCACGTACTTGATCGCCACGCTTGTTTTCTTCGCATTGCCGGTGGTCGCCGACATGGGCAGATTGCAGAGCGCAGACAGCATCGTGGGTTGGCGCCGCCGCTGGTTCCGGGCGGGCGCGTTCGGGTGGTCGGGAACGGCGGAACAACATCGGGTGCTCCATCGATCCCTCACGACAATCGCCATCATCATCATCCCGCTCGCAGTGATGGTCCACACCGTGTTGTCGTACGCCTTCTCACTAACGAGCCGACCCGGATGGCACAGCACGATCTTTGGGCCTTACTTCGTCATGGCGGCCATCTACTCCGGAGTCGCTCTTGTCGTGGTTGTGATCGTCGTCTTTCGGCGTGTCCACCATCTCGAGCGTTGGATTCCGGAGCGCGCCATCATCAACCTCGGGTACTTGATGGCCGCCCTCGGGGTGTTGTACGGGTATCTCCTGTTCACTGAGGTGACCACGGAGGGTTACGTGGGTGCCGAGGCGACGGAGAAGCTGCTGTATGCCCTTCTCCTCGACCGCTGGTCGGTGTTGTTCTGGGCCTTCGTCTTCGGGGGTCTCGTCGTACCGCTCTTGATCGTCGCGTTTCGGCGGACGCGCACAGTTGCCGGGATGACCGTAGCCGCGAGCCTCGTAGTGGTTGCTTTCTTCATCAAGCGGTTCCTCATGTTCATCCCGCCACTGACGGAGCCTCTCATTGGCGAAGAAGTCGGCGGTTATGCCCCGTCGTGGGTGGAGATCGTGGTGACGGTGGGAGCCGTCGCTGCGATTCCGCTGCTGCTGATCGGGATGTTCAAGGTTGTGCCCGTGCTCGCCGTGGTCGAGATCGAAGAGATCTCCTCAGCGCGGGAGGAGTCAGCATGATCCGCCGCCGCGGCCTACTCGCGTCATTCGTCGCGACCGTTGTATTCGTGTTGGTCGTCGCGTTGGCGGCACAAGCCCAGCCGCCGTCTCCGACGCTTTCGATCTCCCTTGAGCCCTCGTCTCGGGCCGAACTGGCCGATCTTCTCACCGCCCGGTTGACCGCTCCGGAGGGCGGGCCGATCAGCGAGGCTCGGATCGTGTTCTGGATTCGGTCTGAGCTGTTTGGGGAGCGGTATGCGTTTGTGGGCGAGTCGCCGACCGACTCGAGTGGAGTCGCCAGGTTGCCGTTCGTGCCGCACCAGGACACATACGAGGTGCGGGCGACCTTCGACGGAGACGAGGTCTGGGGATCCGTCGAGACGATCAGGCAGATCGAGTTTTCACCGTCACGTGTCATTCGGTACGAACCGACGGATCCCACCCAATTGGGTTCGCTGCGGTTCGTGATGCCGCGGATCATGGGCATCGTGGTGGGGTTGATCTGGGCTGCGCTCCTAGCACTTGCATTCTTCACATTGCGGTCGATCAAACGTCTCGGGTCAATACCGGATGGCGGTGGAGCCGATCGATGAAGGTCTCGAGTGTCTGCATCATCAAGGGCGTGCCGGGGTGGTCGCGCCGTCAACTGGATAGTCGGAAGGAGAACGGATGTTGAACAGCCATGGGTGGAAGCTTCGTGCTCCCGCTCTCGTACTCGTCGGATTTCTCGCCGTCACCGCTTGCGGTGACGACGACAGTTCGAACACGACCA
>DNGH01000258.1 GCA_003486285.1 Actinomycetota bacterium | reverse complement strand
CTCAAGCGAGGCCTGGGGCGCGAGCTGGTGGTGGCGCCCTACGCCTCGGTGCTCGCCGCCATGATAGACCCGGAGCGATCGCTGGAGAACCTGCGGCTGCTGGAGACCAGGGGCGTACTGGGCCGCTACGGCTTCCGCGACGCCATCGACTACACCCGCCCCGATACCGACAGCGACCACCACATCGTCGGCGCCTACATGGCCCACCACCTCGGCATGGGCCTGGTGGCGCTGACCAACCTGCTGACCTCGCAGGTGTGGCAGCGCCGCTTTCATGCCGATCCGGTGGTGCGCTCGGCGGAGCTGCTGCTGCACGAGCGGATCCCGCGCCGGCTGGTGCCGCAGAAGCCGCAGGGCGCCCAGCTGGACCAGGCGATGCCGGAGGCGGAGACCGAGCGGCCCTCGGTGCGGCAACTGGAGACGCCGGACACGCCGGCACCGCATGTCGCCCTGTTGGGCCACCTGCCCTACACCATCATGGTGAGCCACTGCGGCGCGGGGTACAGCCGCTACGAGGGGCTGGCGGTGACCCGCTGGCAGTCGGACGGGACTCGCGACTCGACCGGGCAGTTCTGCTACGTGAAGGACCTATCGAAGGGACGGGTCTGGTCGGCGGCCCATCAGCCGGTGTGCGCCCCGGCCGACTGGTACAACGCCTTCCTCGCCACCGATCGGGTCACCTTCCACCGGGCCGACGGCGACATCGAGACCCGCACCGAGATCGCGGTGGTGCCGCAGGACTCGGCCGAGGTGCGGCGGATTACCGTCACCAACAACTCCGACGATGTTAGAGAAATTGAGCTCACCAGCTACGGCGAGATCGTGCTGTCACCGCCCGAGGCGGACCGCGTCCATCCCGCATTCGGCAACCTCTTCGTCGAGACCGAGTGGCACGAGTGGGCCAACGCCATCACCGCCACCCGGCGCCCCCGCTCGGCCCAGGAGCAGCCGCTCTGGTGCGTGCACGTGGTCGACAGTTGCAAGGAGTGCGTGGGAGCGGTGACCTGCGAGACCGACCGCGCGCGCTTCCTGGGACGCGGCCGCTCCACCCGGCATCCGATATCGCTGGTCGCAGACGGGCCGCTGTCCGGGACCACCGGCGCGGTGCTCGATCCGATCTTCGCGCTTCGAACCCGGGTGCGGCTGGATCCGGGACAGTCGGCCTCGGTTGCGTTCACCACTCTCGTGGCCACCAGCCGGGATCGGGCCTTCGAGCTGGCCGACCGCTACCGGGACTGCCATGCCGCGCAGCGGGCGCTCGACCTCGCCTGGACCTCGAGCCAGGTCGAGCTGCGCGAGTTCAACCTCACGCCAGGAGATGCGGCCGTCTACCAGGAGCTGGCCGGTTTTCTACTCTATGGCAGCCCAGCGCTCCGGGCGCCGCAGTCGGAGCTGCGCCGGAACCGGGGCTCCCAGCCGCTCCTCTGGGCCAACGGTGTCTCGGGCGACTGGCCGATCCTGATCGCCACGATCGACTCGCCCGAAGGGCTGCCCACCCTGCGCCAGCTGCTGACGGCACATCGCTACTGGCGCCGCCGCGGGATGATGGTGGACCTGGTGGTGATCAACGGGCATCCGGTCACCTACTTCCAGGATCTCGCCGACCGGATCACCGCCGCGGTCTATGCCATTGCCGACACCACCTCGATCGACAAGTCCGGCGGCGTGTTCGTCCGGCTCAAGGATCAGCTGAAGCCGGAGGAGCTCCTCATGCTGCGGGCCACGGCCCGGGTGCACATCCCCTGCGATGGCCGCGCACTGGGTAAGATCCTGGCGACCGCGATGCCGCACGAGCTGCCGCAAGACGAACTCGAAGACCTGCCTGTACTTCCTCGAGCGCCGGCGCGAAGCGACTCCCGGGTGGCCCGCGCGGTGCAGCGGATCAGTGCCGGCATTCCCGCGCTGCTGGCCCCGCTCACGACGCCCGTCGCCGGCTTCCGGCCCTCCCGCCTCCGGACTCGTGCAGGGCCCAAAGGGCTGATGCTGGACAACGGCTTCGGCGGCCTCACCGCCGAGGGCGACTACGAGATCCGGGTAAACGGCGATCGGGTGCCGCCGGCGCCGTGGTCGAACGTCATCGCCAACCGTCACGGCGGCTTCGTGGTGACGGAGCGGGGCGGCGGATTCACCTGGGCCGAGAACAGTTACTTCTTCCGGCTCACGCCGTGGCACAACGATCCGGCCAGCGATCCGGTCAGCGAGGTCATCTACCTTCAGGATGCCGAGACCGGCGAGCTGTGGTGCGCCACGCCTGGACCGGTCAAGGAGGAGGCTCCCTACACCGTCCGCCATGGCGCCGGGTCCTCGACTTTCGCGCAGTATCACGGCGGCATCGTCACCCATCTCACCCTCGGCATGGCGGAAGACGCGCCGGTCAAGCTCGCGGTGCTCCAGGTGACCAACCGGGATACCGCTCCCCGCCGGCTCACGGTAACGACATACATGGAGTGGACCCTGGGCGCGCTGCGGGAGCATACCCAGCACCAGGTGCGCACCGAGTTCGATCGCGAGCACGGGGCGATCCTGGCCCGGAACACCTTCGACCCACTGTTCGCCGGATGGACGGCGTTCCACGCCATCACCGAGCCGGTGACCGCCTATACCGGAAGCCGCCGCGATTTCCTGGGAAGGAACGGCACCGCGGAAGCACCCGCGGCGCTTCGTCCTGCCGGCGGGCTCGGCGGCATCACCGGTGCCAGCATCGATCCCTGCGCCGCGCTGCAGTGCGTGCTCGATCTCGAGGCCGGCGAGACCCGGGAGATCGCCATCCTGCTCGGCGCCTGCGACAGCGAGACCAAGGCCCGGCAGGCGGTAGCCGACTACCAGGACCTCGAGCGCGCCAAGAGCGCCATGGCGGACACGGTGGCGCGCTGGGGCGAGCGGCTCTCGGTGGTCACGGTGAAAACGCCGGAGCCCACCTTCGACGCGATGATCAACCGGTGGACGCTCTACCAGGCGCTCGCCTGCCGGATGTGGGCCCGCTCGGCGATCTACCAGAGCAGCGGCGCCTACGGCTTCCGCGACCAGCTGCAGGACGTGATGGCCCTGGTCTACGCCGAGCCGGCATTGGCGCGGGAGCACATTCTCACGGCCGCGGCCCGCCAGTTCCTCGAGGGCGACGTGCAGCACTGGTGGCATCCGCACAGCGGCCGCGGAGTGCGCACCCGGTTCTCCGATGACCTGGCCTGGCTGCCGTACGTGGTGGACCACTACGTCCGCACCACCGGCGATGCGTCAGTGCTCGACGAGTACGTGCCGTTCCTCAGCATGCGCCCGCTGGCGCCCGACGAGCACGAGGTATACGACCTGCCCCAGGTGACCGACGAGCACGGCAGCGTGTACGAGCACTGCCTCCGCGCGCTTAGAAAGGCCTGCACCACCGGGGCGCACGGCCTGCCGCTGATCGGCATCGGCGACTGGAACGACGGCATGAACCGGGTGGGGGTGGAGGGACGGGGCGAGAGCGTGTGGCTGGCGTGGTTCCTCATCACCACGCTGCGGTCGTTTGCCGATCACGTCCATGCGCGGGACGACACGGCCGTTGCGGCCGAGTTCCGGCGCCAGGCCGATGCCTATGTCACCGCGGTAGAGACGCACGGGTGGGACGGCGAGTGGTATCGCCGGGCCTACTTCGACGACGGCACTCCTCTGGGCTCGCGGGAGAGCGACGAGTGCCGGATCGACTCGATC
>DNGH01000149.1 GCA_003486285.1 Actinomycetota bacterium | reverse complement strand
CCCTCAGGGCCCCTGACCTCTCCATGCCCTCCGACGAACGGTCTGCCTTCTGCCGTTCTGGCCGGGCCTCCCTCCTTCCCGGGAACATTCCTATGCCCGGGGGCGTTTAGCACTAAAGAGAGGGCGCATACGGGCCGATGGAATCACCTCGTTCCGCCGGTTGTCGGCGGGGGGTGAATATTCCCGGTACCGGGAGGCGCCCACCAACCCGAACAGGGAGTTGAGAGTGCAGGACACGATGCGTGCCACCTCGGCCGGTCGCGCCCGCCGCAGGCCCAAGACCTACGGCGGTGAGCGGGTGTGCGCCGAGAAGCGGTGCGAAACCCGTCTCAGCCGGTACAACCGGGAGACCTTCTGCTTCGCCCATGCCCCGACCAAGTATCGGCGCATGCGTGGCGAGTTCACGACCGAGTACGCCTCCCGCAACTCGTAATGGCCCGCACTCCCGTCACTGCGGAGACGCTGACGCTGTCGCTGCGGGAGTGCGCCGATCGGCTGGGCGTTCACTACATGACCGCCTACAAGTACGTTCGCCACGGGCGTCTCGCCGCGACCAAGGTCGGGGCGGAGTGGCGGGTGCTGGCCTCCGATCTCGAGGTGTTCCTCGCCGGCCCGGCTCCGGGGGAACCCGCCCCCTGGGCGGATCGCCTCGGGGCCCGAATGATCAGCGGGGACCACTCGGGAGCCTGGGGTGTGATCGAAGCCGCGATGAGCTCCGGGCTCGACCCGGCCGCCGTATACGAACGACTTCTCGCTCCGGCGCTGCGCGACATCGGCGATGGCTGGGCGCGCGGGGCGGTGACGATCGACGAGGAGCATCGCGCCAGCACGACCGCCGCCAGGCTGTTGGGGCGACTCGGCCCGCGCTTCATTCGCCGTGGCCGGCCCCGGGGCCGCGTCGTCATCGGCACTCCGCCCGGGGAGCGTCATGCCCTTCCGGTGAGCATGGCCGCCGACCACTTTCGTGGCGCCGGGTGGGAGGTGCTCGAGCTGGGTTGCGATCTTCCCGTTGCCGACTTCGTCAACTCGGTGCGCCAGACCATGCCTGTCGCGGCCATCGGGATCAGCGTCACCACCGAGTCGTCGTTGCGTGCCGCCCATGATCTGATCCGTTCCCTGCGCTTTGCCGAACTCGGACCGGTGCTTCTGGGAGGCGGCGCGGTCACCCCCGAGGCGGCGCTGCGTTTCGACGCCGACGCCTGGGCCACGGATGGACCAGGGGGAGTGGTTGCGCTGGAGGAGCTGTCGGCCTAGGTCGCCGCTCTGGCTGACCGCTGACCGCTGACCGCTACTCCTCCAGATCGATCGTCCCATCCCTTCGGCTGCGTTCCACGAACACCTTGAAGCCGACCATGCCCATGGCCAGCCAGGCGGCGCCGATGGCGAGCTCCCCGGCCAACTGACTCGCTACTTCACCGGACCATCCGCTCTCGAGCAGTAGCCGCACGCCGAGCAGACCGTGGTGGAGGGGGAGGAACCCGGCGATCGCCTGCACCCAGCCCGGGAAGACTTCGGTGGACACGTTGACGCCACCGATGGCGACCATCAGGAAGAACACGAAGTTGAACACCAGGTTGCCCATGCGAGGGCGTCGGATCGAGAAGGCGGCCAGTGCGATCCCGAGCCCGTAGGAACCGAGCGCGATCACGACCAGGGCCACGGGCATCCACCACCACTGCTCGGGTATCGAGATGAATGAGGAGAGGGCGGCGAACACGACGAGGCCCTCCCCGACTCCCTGGACCACGTGGAAGGCGCAACGTCCGGCGAACACCGGGAGCATCGAGCCCGGGGCGGCGACCAGCAGTGGCAGGGTGCCCAGGCTGCGTTCCCAGGCGGTGTCGGGACCGGCTGCCAGGGTCGAGATGGCAGTCATGGCACAGATGTTTCCGATGAAGGCGAAGGCGACCAGGTCGTCGCTTTCGATGAGCAGGCCGATCGCGGTGAAGAACAGGATCTGGGCGGCGACCCGGACCATCCACCCGAACAGCCAGGTGCGCCAGGAGTAGGCGGCCTTGGTCTCCTCGAACCCGACCCGGGCAGAGAGTCGCGCAGTCCGCGCCATGGTGGTCATGGCGACGACAGGGTGCCGGTCACGGCCACCCTCCTCATGATCACCCGGATCAGACGGTGCCCGGCGTAGAACCCGATGGCTCCGAGCAGGACGACCATGCCGAGGCGGCCCGGCCAGCGGGCCACGACGGGTGCGGTGACGCTGTCACGCAGCAGGTCTGAACTCCAGGAGAGAAACACCAACCGTCCCAGAGGCTGGATCCATCCCGGGAGCAGCGCCAGGGGCACGAAGGCGCCGCCGAGGAGCAGCAGGGGATACGAGGCGGAGTTCTGGAAGGTGTTCCCCACCCGGCTGAGGATCGTCATGCTCGTGAAGATGATCCCGGTGGCGGTGATCGCCAGAGCAGTGGCGGCGAGCACCGTCACGAGTAGCCAGGGGTGGGCCACCGAGATCGTGATCCCGTAGGTGGCCCATGCCGTCAGGAGTGTGATCGGCACGGTGAGCAGCGACAGCAGGACCACGGCGCCGACCCGGGCGGTCACCACGATCCCGTAGGGGGTGGGGGAGGCGACGTGCAACTCCAACCGGCCGGTCCAGCGATCGTCGCGCACCACACTCCCGCCGGTCCACACCGCGGTACCCCACATGCTGATCAGCATCGGAGCCAGCAGGGCGTGACTGACCAGATCGGGGCGGTCGAAGGCGTCGATCACGGAGAGGAACAGCAGGGTCTGCGGCGGCGCGGTCGACTGGGCCATCCAGAAGTTCGGGGTGCGCAGCGCCAGGCGCAGCTGCATCCGGAAGGCGGTGATCGCCGCGCTCACAGGTCCATGCCCCGGTCGCCGACCAGGCGGACGTAGACCTCCTCCAGCGAGGGGAATCCAGTGCGTACCGCCGTGACACCCGCCGCGACCAATTCCCGCAGGATGTCGGCGCGGGCGGACTCGGTGCTGGGGAGGAAGCGCAGCCACTCGTCGGGACGGGACTCGGCCGCGGCGCCGGCGATCCCTGCCAATCGGTGCGCCACCTCGGCCGGGACGTGCTGACCCTCCACCCATCCGAACGCGGCGAGCCACGTGCCGAGAGTGGCGGGGCGCTCGGTGGCCAGGATCCGGCCGTGATCGATCAGCGACACCCGATCGCACACCGCCTCGGCCTCGGCCATGTCGTGGGTGGTGAGCAGGATCGTGGTTCCCGCGGCGCGCAACTCGGTGACGAGGCGGCGGAAGTCGAGCGATGCCATCGGGTCGAGTCCGATGGTGGGTTCGTCGAGGAAGAGCACCCGGGGCGCCGCCACCAATCCCCGGGCCAGGTGGAGGCGCTGCTTCATCCCGCGCGAATAGGTCTCGACCCGGTCGTCGGCACGCCCTCCCAGCCCGACTCGATCCAAGAGGTCGTTCACCGTCGCCGTCACCTGGCGGGCGGGCACCCGGTACAGGGCCGCCCAATACTCGAGGTTCTGGCGTCCGGTCAGGCGGGCGTAGAGGCCGCGGTCACCACCGAAGACCAGGCCGATGGTGGTGCGCACCGCCTCGGCCTCTGCGACCACGTCCTTGCCCAGCACCCGCGCCGTGCCGGAGGTGGGGATGAGGATGGTGGACAGCACCTTGACCAACGTGGTCTTCCCCGCTCCGTTGGGCCCAAGCAGGCCGTGGATCTCACCCGACTCGATGACGAGGTCGACATCGGCGAGGGCGACCACCGGTGCCGAGCGGCGCGTCTTGCCCGGGAACTCCCGGCGCAGCGAAGAGACCTCGACGGCGTTCACGGTGGGGAAGTTACCTGGTGTCGGCTGTTCGAGTGCCCTCAGCGTGTCTCGGTCGGGGGTCTCAAGGCGCTCGGTACCCTGACCGGGTGAGCCAGCGCGCCCCGCTCTGGACCGTCGTTGCCGTCCTCGCCGCTCACAACGTCGTCGGCAACCTGTGGTTGCCGCAATGGTCCTACGTTCCGGCCAACCTGGTCATCGGGGCGCTCGTGGTGTGGCCGGCGCTGCGGTCCGGTGTCGATACAGCGGATATCTCGGGGCCGCGGTCGTGGCTGCGGGGAGGTGTGGTCGCAGGTATGACTGCGGGATCGGTCGTTGGCGCGGGAATCGCAGTGGCCGCGCTGGTTCCGTTTGCGGCTGACCTGTTCGCCGATGCGCGGGTGCTTGGAGTCGGAACCGTCGGCCTGCTGTTCCACACCCTGGTACGGATCCCGATCGGGACTGCCCTCTTCGAAGAGGTGGCGTTTCGCGGCGTGCTACCTGCGTTGGGCCGTCGCTCGACGACACCACTCCGGGCCAACCTGCTCGCCGCGGCGTTGTTCGGCCTGTGGCACGTCATTCCCACGGCGTCCGTCGCCGCCGCGAATGCCGGGGTAGCGGGCTTCTCAGGCGGCCTCGTGATCGCGGGTGGTGTGGCCGGGACCGCGCTGGTCGGTCTCGGGTTCTCCTGGATCCGCGACCGCTGGGGGTTGGCCGCGCCGATCCTGTTGCACGCCATCGTCAACTCGGTGGCGTTCGCCGTAGCGTGGACGATGGCGTGACTTTTCTCCCCCCGAAGGGGGGAGTGGCCCGAAGGGCCGAGGGGGTTTCCCACCTCTTTTCTCCCCCCGAAGGGGGGAGTGGCCCAAAGGGCCGAGGGGGGTTTCCCACCTCGCGGTAGATGGGAAACCCCCCTCCGGCCGCTCGCGTCTGGTCAGGCGATCTGCGCCACCGGCGCGCGGAAGCCCTTGGCGATCAGCCAGATCGGAAGCACGATGAACTCGAACAGCCCACCCGGTGCCAGCAATGCGAGCCCGGCCCCAGAACTCAGATCCACGGCGCCGATCAGGTCGAGCGGCACTCCCAGCAGGAGCAGCGCGTAACCGACGAAGCCAAGAGCCGCGATGGGACGCGGGACCAGTCGCGACACGAACAGCAGGTAGTTCAGGATCAGACCACCGATACCGGTGGGGATGTACACCCACAGCAGATGATTCGGGACCTCCTGGAGTTGGCTCAGGAGGTAGACGGCGAGGATCGCAGAGACTGCGAACTCGGTCACTCTCATGACCGGGTACCCCAGTGCCCACTTCTCATCCACCGTCTTGAGAACCCGGAACATCAGGACGCCTATCGCCACGACCGCGATACCCGACACCATCTCGAGCAGCACACCCACGCTCAGGGACGTCCTGCCGGTCTCGCCGTCCAGATATGCCTGGACCAAGGAACTACCAATCATGAATGTGACCAGTTGGGTGAAAAAGAGCAGGCCGACGACAACAGCGATTCTTCGGTTTGACAAAGCAAGGACCTCGATCACTAGGACCGCGTCAGGCAGGGGTTGGCCGCGCCTGTCGGGTCGAGAACTCCACCAGCCGACCGGCACTGCCTCGTGTGTCGGGTTGTCGCGGCCCATCTCAGGTCGCGGCGCACCGCGGCTCGGGAGGTGGCCCCATCAGGAGATGATGGAGACCACGGAGCACCATAGGGGTTGCGTCCGTCCAGCGCTAGCTCGCGAACTGGTGACTGGTGACTGGTGA
>DNGH01000037.1 GCA_003486285.1 Actinomycetota bacterium | reverse complement strand
GTCGACGAAGTGCCAGTACAGCCCGACCAGTTCCACGTCCATGCCATGGTTCGGGCTCCAGCGCCCGGTCCACGACATCAGCGCGGTGACCAGGAGCATCAGCACCCCCACCGCGACGTGGGCGCCGTGGAACGAGGTGAGCACGAAGAACGACGAGCCGAAGGGGCTGGTCGTGACGGTGAGGCCTTCGTGCACGAACTCGGTGAACTCGAACACCTGGCCGGCGAGGAAGGTCATCCCGAGCAGCGCGGTCGCCACCAGCCACACCCGCATCTGGCGCCAGTCCTTGCGCACCGAGGAGTGGTGGGCCAGCACCATCGTCAGCGACGACATCAGGAGGATGAACGACGACACCGAAGTGAACGGGATGTCGAAGAGGTCGGCCGCACCCGGGCCGCCCTCGGTCCGGTTGTGATAGAGCAGGAACGTCGAGATGAGGGTGCCGAACAACAGGCATTCCGAGCCCAGGAATACCCACATCGCCACCTTGCGGACGTGGGCCGGATCGTGAGCATGCTGCTCGTGAGCCGTGGCGCTCATGAGTGCTCCTCCCTCGTCAGCGGCTCCATGGACCATCCGAACAGCCCCCACAGCATGACCACCAGTCCGGCCCCGACCGCCAGCAGGCCCCAGGGCAGATACACCAGGCCGAGCAGGAGCACGAAGATCCCCGACGCGGCGAGCACCGGATAGAACGACGGCGACGGCAGATGGATCCCCTCGTCCTGGGCGGGCAGCGGAGTCGGCTGGGCCACGGGCACCGCCCGGCCCTCGGAATCCTCGGTGTACTTGCGGTGCCAGAAGTCGTCCTCCGAGTGGATCACCGGCACCGTGTCGAAGTTGTGCTCCGGCGGCGGGGAGGAGATGCTCCACTCCAGGGTGCGCCCGTCCCAGGGGTCGTTGCCGGCGATCTCGCCGTGGCGCGCGGTGCGGAACCAGTTCCAGAAGAAGAACAGGAGCGACAGGGCGATGGTGAAGGCACCGATCGTCGCCACCAGGTTCCACAGGTCGAGGCCGAGGCCCTCGGCGTAGCGGTAGGTGCGGCGCGGCATGCCGTTGAGGCCGAGCACGTGCATCGGGGCGAACGTCAGGTTCATCCCGAGGAACATCAGCCAGAAGTGCCACTTGCCGAGGCGTTCGTCGAGCAGCCTCCCGGTGATCTTCGGCCACCAGTAGTAGGCGCCAGCGAAGAGCCCGAACACGGCTCCGCCGAAGAGCACGTAATGGAAGTGGGCGACGACGTAATAGGTGTCGTGCTGCTGGGCGTCGGCGGGAACGATCGAGTGGGTCACCCCGGAGAGGCCGCCGATGACGAACAGGAAGATGAAGCCCAGCGAGAACAGCATCGGCGTCTTGAGCCGGACCGACCCACCCCAGATCGTGCCCAGCCAGTTGAAGATCTTCACGCCGGTCGGGACCGCGATGAACATCGTCGTGAGCGAGAACGCCGCCTCGGCCACCGGGCCGAGGCCCGCGGTGAACATGTGGTGTGCCCAGACCCCAAAGCCCATGAAGCCGATGGCGATGCCCGAGAAGATCACGAACGACCGCCCGAACAACGGCTTACGGCTGAAAGTGGGCAGCACCTCGGAGACGATGCCCATCGCCGGGAGGATCAGCACGTAGACCTCGGGGTGGCCGAACAGCCAGAACAGGTGCTGCCACAGGATCGGATCGCCGCCACTCGCCGCCGAGAAGAACAGTGTCCCCAGGTTGCGGTCGAGGAACACCTGGAGCAGGCCGATGGCGATGATCGGCAGCGAGAACAGCAGCAGGAACGACACCACGGTCGCCATCCAGGCGAACACCGGCATCCGCATCAGGCTCATCCCCGGCGCCCGCATGGTGAGCACGGTGGTGATGAAGTTCACCGAGGACAGCACCGAGGCGAAGCCGAGCACCTCGAGGCCGAGTGCCCAGTAGTCCATCCGCACCACTTCGGTGACCTGGGTGGACAGCGGGGCGTACCCGAACCAGCCGCCGTCGGGGGCGCCGCCCACGAAGAACGAGACCGTGAGGAACAGCCCACCGAAGAGGAACACCCAGTACGAGAAGGCGTTGAGCCGCGGGAAGGCGACGTCACGCGCCCCGATCAGGATCGGCAGGAAGTAGTTGGTGAGTGCTGCCGCCGCCGGCATCACCACCAGGAACACCATCGTGGTGGCGTGCATCGTGAACAACTGGTTGTAGGCGTCGGCGCTGAGCACCTCGCCGTTCGGAGTGGCGAGCTGGAGGCGGATGAACAGCGCCTCGAGGCCACCCACGACGAAGAAGGCGATGGCGGTGACGCCGTAGAGCTTCCCGATCCGCTTGTGATCGGTCGTGGTCAGCCAGCCCCAGAGGCCGCGGTGGTGCGTATCGGTCATTCCAGGGTCTCCAGGAAGGCGATCAGTTCTTCTATCTGCGGTTCGGTCAGGCCCAGGTCGGGCATCCCCAGGACGCGGCCCGCGGCCAGGTCGTTGCGCTCGGGGGTCATCGGCTTCAGCGAGGAGGGGTCACGCAGCCACTGCCGCAGGTGATCCTGGGTGTTGTCGAGGGTGGCCCCGGCGAATGCGGTGCGGCTGGCGAAGTGCGTCAGGTTGGGCGCGAGCTGGGCGTTGGCCGAGGTGCCGGCGATGGCATGACACGAGGAGCACTGCACCTGGAACGTCTCCCATCCGGCAAGGGCGGCACCTTCGGTGGGAAGCGTGGCCGGCTGGAGCTGGGCCTGGACCCAGGCCTCGAACTCCCCGGGGGTCTGGGCGAACACCCGCTGGCGCATGTCGGCGTGCGCCAGTCCGCAGAACTCGGCGCATTGCCCGAGGTAGGTGCCCGTTTCATCGGCCTCGAGGAGGATGTGGGTCTCCCGGCCCGGCACCGCGTCGCGCTTGCCGGCGAGCCGGGGTACCCAGAAGGAGTGGATCACGTCGACGGAGGTCAGGGTGAGATACACGGGACGATCGATGGGGATGTGCATCTCGTTGGCGGTGGTGAAACCGTACTCGGGGTAGCGGAACTCCCACCACCACTGGTGGCCGATCACTTCGATCTCGAGGGCGTTGTCCTCGGGGGTCGGCGCGGTCCGGATGTCGAAGAGGACCGACAGGGTGGGCACCGTCACCACGGCCAGGATCACCGCCGGGACGATCGTCCAGGCGATCTCGAGCTTGGTGTTGCCGTGCAGTTGGCGCACCTGGCGCTCTTTGCCCTTGCGCTCGCGGAACCGCAGGACTCCGAAGAGCAGGACGACGCTCACCAGCACGAAGATGACCGTGGCGATCCAGAAGACCAGCCAGAAGAGCGAGTCCACCTTCTCCGCGATCGGGCCGGCGGGGTTCAGCGAGTTCTGCGGGACATCCCCGCCGACGACCCGCCCCAGGTTGGTGGGGTCGTCTCCGGCGCATGCCGCCAGGGCGAAGGCGGCAATGACCACAAGGAGCACGGCGCGCCGCAACCGCGCTCCACCCTTTGTCGTGCCGTCGAACACCAAGGCTCCTGACCCTCCGGAACTGGCGGCGATGCTAACCACGACCCGCCTCACCCGACCAATCATCCCGACGGGCCTTCCTGACTATTCCTGGGCCCCGAGGGCCACCGCGATCTCGTCGGCGTCGATGACACCCTCGAACCGGGCCACCACGATCCCGGTGGCATCGACGACGAACACCCAGGGCTCGGTGGGAATCCCCCACTCGTCCACCGCGGGCACCGTCTGGATGTTCGCCGGGTCGTCCAGGTTGGTGAACACCTCGACATGCAGGAAGTTCACGCCGGGGAAGGCAGGCTTGATCTCCAGGATGTGGTCCAGGGTCGGTCCGCAGATGGCGGTCTGGCAGAACTTCGGGGTGGCGAACACGATCACCGAGGGGCGACCCGAGGTGACCGCCTCGGCGATGCTCATCTGATAGAGCGACGGGTCGGGATCGGTGTCGGAGGTGATCTCCTCGAGCGGAGCATCGTGGATCGTCACGCTGTCCGACAGTGGCGCCGCCGCGCCGACGGCGACGGTACGAGGGAACTCCTGTACCTGGATCGGGAAGTCGGGCAGCGGCGCACCGCTGGCGGGTTGCACCGAGACCACCCAGATGCCGGGTACGTCGAAGTCGAAGTTCGCCCGGTACAGGCCGCTCACCTCGGGAATCGCCCAGATGAATCCGGCCGCCACGCTCTGGCGCTGGAACTCCCGTCCCTGGAGCCACACGGTGATGGTCACCGGGATCTCCGGCTTGGGCAGCCGCGCTCCCACCGGATCGGACACCGCCACCAGCAATCGCTCATGCCCGACGGCCAGGTCGCTCGATGCCGCAAACCCGAAGGCATCCTC
>DNGH01000185.1:2392-10305 GCA_003486285.1 Actinomycetota bacterium | reverse complement strand
CTACTTCAGCACTTCCCCCAGCACCTCGAGCAGTCGATCCACGTCGGCCGCATCGTTGTACAGGTACGGCGACACCCTGACCGCGTTGGCGCGGAGGCTGACGAACACCCGCGCCGTGGCAAGGCGCTCCCGAAGGCCGGAGGGTTCGCCGTGGGGGAAGCGGATTCCGACGATGTGGGAGAGCCGATGCTCCGCCGCCACCGGTTCGAGGCCGAGACGGCGCGCCCCCTCCTCGACCCGCGCGGTGAGGGGCTCCAGTGTCGCCGCCACCCGCTCCGGTCCCCAGGCGGAGACGAGGTCGATCGCGGCGGCCGCCATCGGGAGCAACGTGAAGTTGCTCCACTCCCCCGAGTCATAGCGCCGCGCCCCGGCACGCAACTCGTCGGTGTAGTCGACCAGACGGTTGAAGTCGTCGGAGCCCTTGCGCCCGATCCAGGTCTGTTCGATCCCGGCGCCCTCCCGGCGGTGCTCGGCGGCCCACAGGTAGCCAAAGGAGTAGGGCCCCATGAGCCACTTGTATCCCGCCGCCACCAGAAAGTCGGGGCGAACGACGGACAGATCGAGCGGAGCCGCACCGAGAGATTGCGAGACATCGATGACGAGGGCCGCGCCGACCGCACGCGCGGCCGCTCCCACGGCCGTCAGATCGACGGCGCGGCCGTCCGTCCAATGCACCTGTGGAACCACCACCACCGCGGTGCGCTCGTCGATGCCGGCGATCACGGCATCGGTCCAGGAGACCTCCCGGGGCCGCGGCACGACGACGAACTCCCCGCCCTCCGCAGCCAACTTGGCGCGAAACGGGTAGACGTCGGAGGGAAACTCCTCGTCGAGGATCATCACGGTGCGGCCCGGGCCGACGGTCAGGTTGCGGGCGGCGACGCCGACTCCATAAGACACCGACGGCACGAAGGCCACACCATCGGGATCGCCACCGATGAGTGCACCAAAGGCGGTGCGGAGGCGCTCCCCGGGTTCGAAGAAATCGCGGGTCGTCGTCTCCCAGGGAACCATGCCCTCCAAGGCGCGCCGACCCGCTTCACGCACCGGACGGGGCATCGGCGGGAAGAAGGCACAATTGAGGTAGGCGACGTCCTCAGGGAGGTCGAAGAGTCTCCGAGCGGAGGCGAGCGAATCGGCCACCGCCACGGCGCTACTTCTTCTTGTGGCGGTTGGCGCGCAAGCGCTTGCGGTACTTGTGCTTGCTCATCTTCTTGCGCCGCTTCTTGATCAGGGAACCCATGGAGACCTTTTCGGATGCTGGATTGGCCGACGTAGGTTGGTAGGTCGCGGCTCGAACCGCAAACCGCCTAGCCTGCCACCTCACGAATGGCACCTCTGATTGGGATCACCACCGGCCTCCGCACCCTCCATACCCCCACCGGGGACTACCGGGTGCACGCCCTGGTGCCCAACTACACCGCCATGGTCCGACGCGCCGGAGGCATCCCGGTGCTGCTCACCGCCGGGGATCCCGACGAGATCCCGACCCTGCTCAGTCGCCTCGACGGGGTGGTGATGTCGGGCGGTGGCGACGTCGATCCCTCCCGCTACGGGGGCGAACCCCATCCGGCCGTATACGGCATCGACCCGGTACGCGACGAGTTCGAGATCGCCCTGGCCCGGGCCCTCGCCGAGCGCCAGATGCCCACCGCCTGCATCTGCCGCGGCCTCCAGGTGATGAACGTCGCCATGGGTGGCTCCCTCATCGAGGACATCTCCGCCGAGGGTCCCGACATGCTCCCCCACTGGGTGGACGGCGATGGGTCGTACCTGCCCCAGCACCCGGTGTCGATCGAACCCGGATCGCCCACCGCCAAGGCACTGGGCACCGAGGAACTCGGGGTGAACACCCTGCACCATCAGGCAGTGCGGCAGGTGGGTTCGGGGCTCCTGGTGACAGGACGCGCTCCCGACGGTGTCATCGAGGCGCTGGTGCCCGAGGATGCCTCCTGGCCGATGTGGGCGGTGCAGTGGCATCCCGAGTACCTCGGCCCGGATCACGGCCCCTCCCTGTCATTCTTCGAGACCCTGGTGCGCGCCGCCGGATAGGCTCCGGACCATGCCCGCAGACTTCACCCTCACCGATCGCGTCGTCGTCGTCACCGGAGCCAGCCGTGGCATCGGCGAGGAGATCGCCCGCGCCGCAGCCGCGGCGGGCGCCAGCGTGATCCTCGCCGCCCGCAAGCAGGAGGGACTCGATGGCGTCGCCGCCGCGATCCGCGCCGATGGCGGCACGGCCCTTGCCATCGCCACCCACACCGGCAGGGCCGAGGACGTCGATGCAATGTTCGACAAGGCGCTCGCCGAGTTCGGTCGCGTCGACGGACTCGTGAACAACGCCGCGACCAATGTCTATTTCGGACCGATGCTCGGCATCGACGAGCCGGCCTGGGACAAGATCTTCGAGGTCAACGTCAAGGGATACTTCAACTGCGTGCGGGGGTTCGCCACCCGCAATCGCGGCGGCGGAGCAGTGGTCAACATCGCCTCGGTGGCGGGGATGCGCGCCGCACCGCTGCAGGGGGTGTACGGGATGACCAAGGCTGCGGTGATCTCCATGACCCAGAGCCTCGCCATGGAGTTGGGCCCCGGTGGCATCCGGGTGAATGCCATCGCCCCCGGCCTGGTGGAAACCCGCTTCGCCCAGGTGCTGGTGAACGACGAGGCGATCCGCAGCCACTTCGTCAACCGCACCTTCCTCGGCCGCCACGCCCAACCCGACGAGATCGCCGGGGCGGCGGTGTTCCTGCTCTCGCCGGCGTCGTCGTACGTCACCGGGCAGACCATCGTCGTCGACGGCGGCATGACGGCGACGTAGCCGTCAGCGGTCAGCGGTCAGCCGTGAGCCGTGAGCCGGGGAGTGGAGGGGAGGCACGGCGACTGGAGGGAGCCCCGATCTCTACTGCTAGTGCCTAGTGCCTAGTGCCTAGTACCTATTCCGGCTCTGATCTCCCCGATCTGTCCGCGGTGCTCGGCTTCGTGCTGCATCAGGTGATGGAGGATCCATCCTCCACCGTTGCCATCCGCACCGGAGACGAACGTTCGATCCAAATCGGCGTCCTTGAACGACCGCAACTCCTCGAGGAGCCGCTCCCGTACCCAGGCCAATCGAGCGAGGTGGTGCTCCCAGGGGTCGATCACCGGGGTCAGACGTCCCCCCTCCTCGCGCACGTCCACGGGGAACCACTGCGCGGTTCCGTCGGGGAACTCACCGCCGAGCAAGTCGGCATAGAGCCAGTCCAACTCGATCGCGGCGACGTGATACAGCAGCGTCCCGATCGAGTTCGGCGACCCCGCCGGAGTGCGATCGAGATCAGCCGGATCGAAGTCCTCCAGGTCGCGGAAGAGACGCCACCTGGTGTCTTCCAACATTGCCACAAAACGACCGACCAGCGGCTCGTATCCGGGCACGGGGTCCAGATGCCATGGCTTCATTCGATCCTCACTCCCTCGCGATCGATACCCGGACACAGGACGCCACCCGCCCCGTCCAGCGCCTCCTCCATCGCAATCCGCACCGCGTCGCGCCGTTCCTCGGTGGTCACCGCCAGCACCGCCGGGCCTGCTCCGCTCCATGCGGCGTGAAGGGCGCCGGCGGCGCGTGCCGCAAACCCGAGGCGGAATGAGATCGGCGAGAGGTGGCGGCGCGGAGTCTCGTGGATCTCGTCACCCGCCGCCTCGCGGAAGGCATCGGGATCGGCGGTGCGGAAACCCTCGACCAGGAACGCGATGCGCGCCGCGGTGCGTACCGCCACACCGCGGCTCACCTCGGCCGACAGCACGGCCCGGGCCTCCGCCGTGGACAGGACTGCGTCCGGCACTGCAACCACGACCACGAGAGAGGGATGCATCGCCAACCGCCGCACCTCTCCCAACGCGCCGACCGCCACCAGTCCGCCGTAGACGGCGGCCGCGGCGTTGTCGGGATGACCCTCCGCCTCGGCGGCGTTGCGAAACACCCGCTCCAGGCGCACCTCACCACTCGATGCCTCGAGGGCCGCAGCGGCCGCCACCCGGAGCGCGGCACTGGAGCCGAGCCCTTTGCCGATCGGGACATCCGACGCGACCTCGACACGATGCGGTGGCGCGGCTCCTGCCACACCCCACACCAGAGCCTGCAATCCCTCGTGGTCCCCACCGTCGGGGCCGAGCACCTCCCAACCCTCGGCGAGCTCGACCGCGACCCGACAGCGCGGTGCCAGGGCGAGAGCCAGGACGTCGAAACCCGGCCCGAGGTTTGCGGAGGAAGCCGGTGCCGATGCGACGATCACAGGTCGCGCCCGTGCTCGATGAAGATGCGGGTGGCCTGCGGCACCACCGCGGTGATGGCGGCCTCGAGACGGCGGGTCAGGTCGTCGAGTTCCGCTTCCGACTTGTCCGGCTCCACGACGACGTCGAGGTTCACCAGGATCTCATCGGGACCGAGGTGCATCGTCAGCAGGCGCTCCATCGTCTCGATGCCGCCCACCGACAGCACCGCGGCCCTGATCGCCGACCGCACCTCCCGGCTCGCCGACTCGCCCACGAGGAGGCCCTTGGTCTCCACCGCCAGGATCCACGCCGTCAGGCACAGCATCACCCCGATGGTCATCGAGGCGACGCCGTCCCAGTGCGGGTCGCCGGTCCATTCGGCGATCAACAGGCCGGCGGCCGCCACGATGATCCCGAGCACCGCGACCGAGTCCTCGAACAGCACCACCAGCAGCGTCGGATCCTTGGTCTCGCGGATCGCCCGCCAGGCCCGGCGGGTGCCGCGGCGGCGATTGAACTCCTTCAGGGCGGGGCGGAAGGCGACGCCCAGTTCGAAGGCGGCGGCGATCCCGAGGACGATCAGGTTGACGGCCAGACCCCCCTCGGCTTGGTGCGGATGACGGAACCGGTCCAGGCCCTCGGTGAAGGCCACCACGCCGCCGCCGACGAACAGGAACACGGCGACCATGAAGGCCCAGAAGTACGCCTCCTTGCCCTGGCCGAACTGGAACCGCACGGTGGGCGCCAGACGGCTCTGCTGGGCCCCGCGCAGCAGGAAGAGCTGGTTGCCGGTATCCGCCAGGGAGTGGAATCCCTCGGCCAGCATCGCCGTGCTGCCGCTGATGAAGGCGGCCACGAACTTCATCACCGCGATGCCCGCATTCGCCGCCAGAGCGAGCAGGACCAGGACACGGGACTGGGAAGCCGACATGGGAAGCGGAGTCTACGGAGCGGTAACTGACGACAGCCGACAGCCCCAAGCCCAGACGGGGACGAGGGGCCAGGGTCTGGCGGGTAGCGGGTAGCGGGTAGCGAGTAGCGGGCAAGCCCCTGCGAACCCGATGAGGTGCCTCCCCGGCGCACCTACCCTTCCGCCCATGCCCGCCATCAGGCTGGACGGCCTCACCAAGTCGTACGGCAAGACCCGAGGGATCACCGAGGTCGACCTCACCGTCGCCACCGGCGAGGTCTTCGGGTTCCTCGGCCCCAACGGCGCCGGCAAGACCACCACGATCCGCACCCTCCTCGACCTGATCCGCCCGACCTCGGGCAGGGCCGAGGTGCTCGACCGCGATTCGGTCAAGGACTCGGTGGAGATCCGCCGCCGCGTCGGGTACCTCCCCGGCGAGCTCGCCCTCTGGGACTGGATGACCACCCGGCAACTACTCGACCACCTCGGCAAGCTGCGCGGGGGCATCGACACCGGATACCGCGACGAGCTGATCGACCGCTTCGCCGTGGAGCCCGACCGCAAGATCAAGGATCTCTCGAGCGGCAACAAGCAGAAGGTCGGGATCATCCAGGCCTTCATGCACAAGCCGGAACTGGTGATCCTCGACGAGCCCACCGCCGGCCTCGACCCTCTGATGCAGCACGCCACCTACCGGGTCATCGAAGAGGCCCGAGCCGAGGGCCGCACCGTGTTCCTCTCGTCGCATGTGCTCCCCGAGGTGGAACGGATCGCCGAGCGGGTCGGCATCATCCGCAACGGGCGAGTGATCGAGGTCGAGACCGTCGACAACCTCAAGGCGCGGGCGGTACGCCACGTCGAGGTGCACTTCGGCACCCCGGCACCCACCGCATCGGCACTCGACGCCGTCACCGGTGTGACCGAGGCCACCATCTCCGGCGACACCGCCCTGATCCGGATCGAGGGATCCATGGATCCGCTGGTCAAGGCGCTGGGAGCCTACGAGGTACGCTCGATGCTCACCCACGAGACCCCGCTCGACGAGATCTTCCTCGCCATGTACCGGGAGGACTCCGATGCGGGGTGAGGTGTTCCGGCGGATCCTCGCCGCTCGCAAGAAGAGCCTCATCGCCTGGACGATCAGCCTCGTCGCCCTCATGGGCTTGATGGTCGCCGCCTACCCGGCCGTTGCCGATCAGGACGTCTTCGCCGAGATGATGGAGGAGTACCCGGAGTTCGTCGAGCAGATCATGGGACTCGCCGGCGGCCTATCCATCACCTCACCAGAGGGCTACCTGAACTCGCAGGTGTTCGCGAACATGCTGCCGCTGCTGCTCATCATCTTCGTGATCGGCCTCGCCAACAAGGAGACCGCCGGCGAGGAGCGCGAGGGCACCCTCGACCTGCTGCTGGCCCACCCGATCACCCGCACCCGGGTGGTGATCGAGAAGTCCGCGGCGATGCTGGCGACCGCGTTGTGGCTCGGGATCGCCTCGGCGCTGACGCTCATCGTCTTCGGCCCACTGGTGGATCTCGACGTGGGGGTCGACGCCTACGTCGGCGCCACCCTGTCCTCGGTGATGGCGGGCTGGGTGTTTGGCGCGCTGGCGCTGGCGCTCGGAGCCGCCACCGGAAGCCGGGCCATGGCGATCGGAGTCGCCTCCGGGGCCGCGGTGGTGCTCTACGTCCTGTGGGGCCTGGCCCCGCTGATCGGTGCCCTCGAGTTCACCAACACCTTCAACCCCTGGTACTGGGTGATGGCGGGCAATCCGATCGTGAACGGGGTCCAGGAAGCCAACCTGCTCCTGCTTGCCGGTGTCACCGCGGGATTGCTGGCGATCGCGGTGTGGGGACTCCGTCGCCGCGACCTCGGCGTCTGAACCGCCCCACCCGATCACCTCTCGAGGACCCGCACCTCGTCGCGACGCACCGTGCCCCCGAACGAGGCATGGCGCTCGTCCCACCTCAGCCGGATCGTCGAGGGAGCCCCCACCTCGTCCCCCTGGCGGATCACGGCCGATCCAGAACCCTCGCCGATGAAGCGCCGCACCGCGGCGAGAGCGGCGGCGGCGCTCCCGGTGGCAGGATCCTCGGCGATGCGATCGCGCGGCGCGAAGAACCGGGTCTTGTAGCCATCCCGAGTCTGGGCGATCAGATAACACATCTCGGCGCCGTGGCTCATCAACGCCTCGAGGTCCGGTTGGGCGGAGGCCACCGTCTCGGGGAATCCCATGTCCATGATCAGGTAGGGCAGGGGCATGTCCGCCCACCACGCCGCCAGCGGTGCCGGCAGGCCGGCCGCCACCGCGATCCCCTCGGCCTCCGGTGCGGGCCGCACCGCCTCGACCATCGGGGTGTCCACCCACACCTGGTCGCCCTCCATGTGGAACGGGATCTCCCCCACGCCGCAGCGCATCCGGTCGATCGTGCCCGGGCCGATCATCCCCAGCACCCAGGCCGCGCCGACGAGCGGATGGCCGGCGAATGGGATCTCGCGGCCCGGGGTGAAGATTCGCACCGTCGGAATGCCCGGTTCGCGCCAGTCGATGAAGATCGTCTCGGAGAACCCGTTGTCGACCGCGATCTCCTGCATCCCCTGCTCGGTGATGCCGGTCACGTCGGTGACCACACCGAGATGGTTGCCGCCCTTCTCTTCGCGGGTGAAGACCCGGAGCACGTAACAGTGGCGCATCGGCGCACAGACTATCCGGGCGACCCGGTCGGAGGGACCAGGGGCCGGGTGCCGGGT
>DNGH01000185.1:0-2238 GCA_003486285.1 Actinomycetota bacterium | reverse complement strand
GGTCGCAGGTGGCGACAATCACTCCCCCCTTGTGGGGGAGTCGACGAGCCGCAGGCTCGTCGGTGGGGGGTATTGGTTTGTCTGTCACGAGCGGAGGCTGTTAGCTGTCGACCCCATGGCCGACTTCTTCGATCTCGACAACTTGCTCGCCCAGTTGATCCTGGCCTTGGGCGCCGCACTCGTCGTCGGAAACGCCTATGCCCTGGTCATGGCACGGCGCGGGGTGAAGCCCAAAGGGGCGGATGGAGAACTGCGAAGGGGCCGTGCCTGGTTCCTCCTGGGAGTCGGTGTCGTCATCGCGGTGTGGGGCGCAGCCAGCCTCATCACCCCTTGACGGCGGTAGCATCGGGGGTCCCTGCGGGTGTAGTTCAATGGCAGAACACGAGCTTCCCAAGCTCGATACGAGGGTTCGATTCCCTTCACCCGCTCCGAAGAAGGTGTCAGGTATCAGGTATCAGGTATCAGGTGTCAGGTGTCAGCCTGAACGCGCCTGAGGTTCCCCCCCGAAGCGGTTGGGAGCGGCTGTTGAGCCGGGCACATGACCCTCCCCTCCGCCAGCATGCGTAAGTGTCACCCTCCCTTTCTCCCCCCGAAGGGGGGAGTACGGCAGAGCCGGGAGGGGGGTTTCCCACCTCGCCGTAGTTGGCAAACATCCACCGCCTTCGGGGGAGAACTGATCCCCGGCCGGATCCGGGGCCCCGGCCACCACGACCGCCACCGCCCATAGGCCTGGTGATGGCCAGCGACCAATGCGGGTGGACTCTCAGCGGCCCGGGTCGATGAATCCGGAAGGGGGCGCGTTCGAATCCACGTGACGCTCCACCCATCTGACCGTCGCCGACATCGGCCGTCCCAGTCGGGCTTCCAGGCGGCTGCTCAGATCCGAAGTCGGCGGCGGAGGCCCCTCGCCGATGAGGTCCACGGTGATCGAGTCCCCCTTGACGACCAGAGAGACGACCTCGAGCTGCTGCTCTCCAAGCCAGGCCTCCACCTCGTCCAGGGCGGCCGTCTCCGCCCGGTCGTCGCGAATCGCGTCCTGCAGGCCGCGAGTCAGCGGAACGGCTAGGACGCCGACAAGCACAACGACTAGAGCGATCGTGGACGCTACCCGCCCGCTGAGACGGGTGATTCGTACCGCCGGAATGAAGCCGGTCACAAGGAACACCACGCCACTCGCCAGCACGATCGCCGTCAGGTTGACCAGGTACAAGAGGGCGGCGCCCAGGGCCAGATCACCCTCGCCCAGATGGAGGGACGCACCGACTACCGCCAGCGGGGGCACCAGCGCCACCGCCACCGCCACACCCGGCAGGGAGCTGCCTACCTCTTCACGCACCAAGGAGTAGCCGCCCGCCACCCCGGCGGCGAGCGCGACCAACAGGTCGAGGAGGCTGGGATGAGTGCGCGACAGGAGCTCCGCGGGCAGTTCGCCGACCTGCGCGCTGGGGATGACGACGGCGACCAGCCACGCGACCAGCACGCTCCCCGCGGTCGCGGCGACAACCATGAGACCCGCCTTGGCTGCTCGCCGGGGCCACGCCATCGCCAGCGCTGCCGCCAGAGCGAGCACCGGGGTCATCAAGGGCGCCAGCAGCATGGCCCCGATCACGATGGCGGGGGAGTTGCTGAGGACACCGAGCACGGCGATCACCGACGCCAGCCCCTGAAGGAGGGCGAAGCGATACCAGTAAGGCTTGCGCGACTCCGCCTCGAAGAAGAGCCGGCCCAGGATCTGCTCGCGGTCCTCGGGCTTGACACGGCGCCGATGCCACCACGACCCGGACCGCCGGGTTTCTCGCCGTTCGTCCCGGGCTAGATCCGCCGTCTCCTCGTCCCGTTCGAGTCCCAGGCCCTCGTCGTTTCCCGTGTGGCCCATAGCGGAACGGTAACTCCATGGGCCGTGGCGAGGGTCGCTCGGCCATGTCGTTGGCGCCGGATGGGGCCGAGCCACCTACTTCGCCCGTTCTCGAGAGAGTGCTGATGTGCCCGACACGGGAGGGTCATCTCGGTAACCAAGGTGATCGGACTCACCACCCGATCCGACAAGTCGTTCACTGTCGCGATCCGCACCGGCCCCGCCAAGGCCGGTCGGCGAGCAGCGGCGGGGGCCACAGACGCGTCTCAGGGGCCTTGCGGCCCCTGAGTGCGCCGATTGGAGTCGAAGCGATCAGACTTCGGGGTGGTTGAATCCCGGGCCGAATCCGGGGCCGCGGCCACCACGGCCGCCACCGCCCATGG
>DNGH01000028.1:1092-5012 GCA_003486285.1 Actinomycetota bacterium | reverse complement strand
CATCGAGCACCAGGATCTCCGGTTGCATGGCCAGCACACCCGCGATCGCCACCCGGCGCCGCTGGCCCAGAGAGAGATGTGATGGGTGGCGATGCGCGAGATCGGCGACCTCGACCGCGGCGAGGGCCGCGCCGACACGGCGCGCCACCTCCTCCTCGGCGAGGCCGAGGTTCTGCGGCCCAAAGGCGACATCACGGGCGACCGTCGGCATGAACAGCTGATCGTCGGGATCCTGAAACACGATCCCCACCCGACGCCGCACCTCGAGCAGGTTGGGGCGACTCACCACGAGGCCGGAGACCGCTACCGCACCATGCTGCGCGGCGTGGATCCCATTGAGGTGGAGGACGAGGCTCGTCTTGCCCGCCCCATTGGGCCCGAGGAGTGCCAGCCGTTCCCCGCGATGCACGTGGAGATCGATGTCGGCGAGGGCCACGGTGCCGTCGGGATAGGCGAACGAGAGATCGGTCACCTCGATCACCGGGGTGGTCACGTGGTCACCGCCGCGATCGTGGCCGCCACCGCCGCCAGCACGACCACACCGGCTCCGGCGGCCCAGGCACTCGCCGTGGCCACCGCACCCGACGCCGGCATGGTGCCCCGGTACCCGCGTGAGGCCATCGCCAGAAACACCCGTTCGCCGCGCTCATACACCCGGATGAAGAGTGAGCCCAGAGCACGCCCCACCGGCGCCATGGCGGCGACGCCCCGGGCGCGGTGACCGCGCGACCGCATGGCGACGCGCATCCGTGCCACCTCACCCACGACCAGCTCCAAGTATCGGACCATGAAGCCCATGATCGCGGTCACGACCCGCGGCACCCGCAGCCGCTCCAGTCCGGTCACCAGGTCGGGGGGTTCGTGAGTGGCCGCCAGCACGACCGAGGCGGTGGCGCCGAGCATGCCCTTGGCGGCGATGTTCCAGGCATCCCAGAGGCCCTCTCGCGACAACCCCCAGAGGGCATCGGGGGGGCCTTCGAGCAGGGGGAGGCTGGCCGCGGCGATCAGGAACGGAGCGAGCACCAGGAGCCGGGCACCCACGAAACCCGGTGGGAGTCGAGCCAGTACCAAGGCGGCGATCGCCATGGAGGCGTAGAGCCCGAATGCCCACATCGCCTCCCGCGGTGTCAAAACGACCGCAATGACAAACCCGACGGTGGTGGCGATGGCTACCTGAGGGGGCCAACGGTGCAGGGGCGTTGCGCCGTGGCGATACATGGCATGGACGTGGATACCGGACACCTAGCTTGGCACCGAGTCGTCGCCGCGGCGCTTGATCAGGCGAAACACTGCCCACCCCACCGCGAGAGTCACCAGCACTCCGATCAGTCCAGCGAGCGCGGTGTCGAGGGCCGGGTTGTCGGTGAGGCCATCTCCGTAGTCCGCCAGAGCGGAGTCGCTGAGGTCATGATCGCGAGCGGCATCGGCGAATCCCTCCTCCTCGGCCACGTACTCGAGGCCGTCGGGTTGGTCCGAGGCGAGTTGGCTGATGGCCACCGCCACCACCAGCGTCACGAGCAATCCGACCACGAAGAAGATCCGAGTGCGCCGATCCATGTCACGCCCCCCTGGCGGCGACTTGCTCCGGGACCCCGAGCACCAGGTCGCGTCGGCTCGCCACCACTCCGGCAACGACGAATCCGGTGATCACCCCTTCACCGATGCCGATCAAGACATGGGTACCGAGCATCGCCGTCAGCACCGCCCCCAGAGACACATCGGCGGTCCCGCCGATGGCGAACTCGCCGACGAATCCCATTGCCGCCGCCGGGACGGCGAGAAACGCAGCCACCGCGGCTGCGAACGGGATGCTGCGAAATCGGCGCGGGGTCGCAGCGAGCACGACACGAAAGAGCCCATAGCCGCCGACGGCGCCGATCAAACCCATGTTGACGATGTTGAGCCCGAGGGCGGTCAACCCCCCGTCGGCGAACACGAGGCTCTGCACGATGAGCACCACGGTGAGCACCACGAACCCGGCGGCGGGACCAACGAGGACCGCGGCGAGAACCCCGCCGAGGAGGTGGCCGCTCATCCCCGCGATCACCGGGAAGTTCACCATCTGGGCGGCGAACACGAAGGCGGCGGTCAGGGCGGCCAGCGGGATGTGACGGTCGCTGAGATGCTCCCGGGTGCGTCGGGCGGCGATCCCGAAGCCCCCGGCGGCCACGGCACCGAAGCCAGCCGCAGTGGTCGCACCGATTACACCATCGGGGATGTGCATGCGTCGTCCTTGTTGCGAGTTGCTCGCAACAAGGACTCTAGCCGGTGCAACGGCGGCATCTCCCCGACAGGGCGAAGTGTGATGCATCGGGGAAGAACCCGGTGGCGCGAGTTATGGCCTGCAGCGCCTCCCCGACGACGGCGGCATCCAATTCGGTGACCTCGCCGCACACCTCGCAGATGAGATGCTGGTGGCGATCCTCATCGGCAAGGTGGTACACCGCTGGCCCGTGGCCGAGATGGGTATGGCTCAGGATTCCCGACTCCTCGAGAGCCTCGAGCGTTCGATAGACCGTGGACTGGTCCACCTCCCCGGCGAGACTCGCCGCGATGCCGGGGGCAGTGAGATGCTCGGCGTGCAACTCGGCCACGACCCGGCATACCGCGAGCCGGGCGGCGGTGATGCGCCAACCGCGCTCACGCAGCGCGGCGATCAGGGTCTCTGCGGTCATGTGCACGCCGCCAGGCTACGAGCCATCCCGGCGGAAGTATCCGAGAAGGTCACGCACCATGTGCGCCGTCGCCCCCCACAGCACCCCCTCGGGGAACTCGTAGAACCACATCTTGCGGCCCGGTCCCCAGAATCGGGTCTGCCATCTGTCGTCGTCGAGGAGTTCGTCGATCGTGGGCTCCAGCACCGCCGCCACCTCGTCGGGCTGCGGGACGAACCGCTCAGGCCGGCGCACTCGGGCCACCACGGGGACGATGCGCATGGTCACCGACCGGGTGTGCACCGGATCCAGGCCCCCGAGGACCTCGAGCACGTGCTCGTCGCCGAGGCCGACCTCCTCGGCCGCCTCGCGGCGCGCCGTCGCCTCCGGCCCGCTGTCCCCGGTCTCGATCATTCCCCCCGGGAAGACCACGTCGCCGGGATGGCTGCGCATGTCGTCGGGACGCCGCGTCATGATCAGCCGGAGGGCGCCATCTGCCTCGTAGATCGGCACCAGGACGGCCGCCCGCATCCCCATGGGGGTGGGAACGGGAGGGAGAGAGGCCAGTGCCTCCCAGCGTGCGGGCACAGGCGACATCGTACGAGGGGCGAGCACCGATAGGCTCGTGACCCATGTCCCGCGGCATCGCCACAGAACCGAGGACCACACCGCGCCTCGAGCTGCGCCCCTTCCGCCGTCGCGACCTGGAGTCGGTGTGGGAGGCGGTCCACGACTCGTGGCCAGAACTCGCCAAGTGGCTCCCCTGGGCCCACGCCGGCTACGGTCGTGTCGAGGCGATGCATTTCATCCGCGACAGCGCCTCCGCCTGGGCCGAGGGACGCGCCTTCGACTTCGCCATCCGGGATCGCTTCGAGCCCGACCGCCACCTCGGCAACATCTCCGTCTGGCCCACCTCGCGCCGCGAGCGCTCCGGCGAGATCGGCTACTGGATCCGTTCGGAGGTCACGGGAGCCGGGATCGCCACCGAGGCTGCCGCCCGGGTCACCGTGGTGGGATTCGAGGAACTGGAACTCCACCGCATCACGCTGCGCATCGCAGTGGGCAACCGTGGCAGCGAGCGGGTGGCGGAGAAGCTCGGCTTCATCCAGGAGGGCCTGCTCCGCAAAGAGGTGCTGGTGCACGGGGTCTGGCTGGACCACACCCTCTGGGCGATGCTCGAAGAGGAGTACCGCGCGGTGCGCCCCGAGTGGGCGGAGCGGGGGTGGGTGGCCGAGAGTTGAGAGTTGAGAGTTGAGAGTTCAGAGT
>DNGH01000028.1:0-987 GCA_003486285.1 Actinomycetota bacterium | reverse complement strand
AGAGTTCAGAGTCCGGATCCGGAACTCTGAACTCTGAACTCTGAACTCGCTAAACGTCTCGGGGCGGCCCGTCTGGACCGCCCCGAGGACTGCTAACGACTGAGGCCGCGCCTCAGAAGTCCATGTCGCCGCCGCCGCCGCCGCCCGGCATGGCCGGAGCGGGCCGGTCTTCCTTCTTCTCTGCGATCAGAGCCTCGGTCGTGATCAGCATCGCTGCGATCGACGCTGCGTTCTGCAGGGTGGAACGGGTCACCTTGGCAGGGTCGGCGATGCCGGCCTTCACCAGGTCGACGTATTCGCCGGTTTCGGCGTTGAAGCCGTTGCCCCCGGTCAGAGCGCGCACCCGCTCCACGATGACGCCGCCCTCGTAGCCGGCGTTGAAGGCGATCTGCCGCAGCGGCTCCTCGAGCGCCTTGCGCACGATGCCGCGGCCGGTCTTCTCGTCGTCGGTGCCGCCGCGCATCTTGTCGAGTGCGGCCTGGGCGCGCAGAAGGGCGACGCCCCCTCCGGGCACGATGCCTTCCTCGACCGCGGCGCGGGTTGCCTGAATGGCATCCTCGATGCGATGCTTCCGCTCCTTCAGCTCCACCTCGGTGGCGGCTCCCACCTTGATCACGGCGACGCCGCCGGCGAGCTTGGCGAGACGCTCCTGGAGCTTCTCCTTGTCCCAGTCGGAGTCGGAGTTCTCGATCTCACGACGGATCTGCTTGATCCGAGCATCGACGTCCGACTTCGACCCGGCACCCTCGACGATGGTCGTGTTGTCCTTGGACACCACGAACTTGCGGGCCTTGCCCATCATGTCGACGGTGACACCGTCGAGCTTGAGCCCGACCTCCTCGGAGATGACGGTCGCACCGGTGAGGATGGCGATGTCCTGGAGCATTGCCTTGCGGCGCTCGCCGAAGCCGGGGGCCTTGACGGCCACCGACATGAACGTGCCGCGCAGGCGGTTGACCACCAGAGTGGCCAGCGCCTCGCCCTCGA
>DNGH01000065.1 GCA_003486285.1 Actinomycetota bacterium | reverse complement strand
GACGACTTTCCGCGCCGCCTCGAGGAACTCGAGTAGCGGGAGGGCAAGGCCGAGGTATCAGGTGTCAGGTGTCAGGTGTCAGGTCACAGGCGATCATCCACGCGCCTCTTGGCTGTCACCTGATACCTGAAACCTGAAGCCTCAGAGGGCCTTCCTTTGCCACTCGATCGTCTCCGTCAGGCCCTGCTTCAGATCCGTCCAGGCCTCCCAGCCCAGCTCCTTCTTGGCGCGGCCGGCGTCCACCACGGAGCGGTAGACATCGCCCGCCTTGGCGGGGGCGTGATCGGCGCGCACGGCGTACCCGATCAGGTCGGCCATCGTCTCGTAGAGCTTGTTGATCGTGATCTCGGATCCGGTGCCGATGTTCATCATCAGCCCGTCACCGGCGTCGGCGGCGCGGGCGAAGGCATCACAGACGTCACCGACGTACACGAAGTCGCGGGTCTGGTTGCCGTCGCCGAAGATCACCGGGCGGCGGCCCTCCAGCATCGCCTTGGCGAAGATGGCGATGACTCCCCCCTCCAGGGCGGCGTCCTGGCGGGGCCCGTACACGTTGGCCAGGGCGAGCAGGGAGTACTCGAGACCGTATACCTCGCGGTACCAGCGGAAGTAGTCCTCGACGATCTTCTTGGAGATGCCATAGGGCGACGCCGGGATCTTGGCCGCGGTCTCCTTGACCGGCATGCGAGCGCCCTCGCCGTACACCGCGCCTCCCGACGAGGCGAAACAGACCTTGCGCGCGCCGGACCGCTGAGCAGCCCCGAGGACGTTGAGGGTGCCGAGCACGTTCACCGCGGCGTCGTGCATCGGGTCCTCCATCGAGGGACGCACCTTGGCATGGGCGGCGAGATGGAACACCACCTCGGGGCAGAAGCGCCCGATCAGGTCGACGAGTTCCGGCTCCCGGATGTCGGTGACGTGGACCGCGGCGCCGCGCCGGCGCGCCCCCGCCAGATTGTCCATCTTCCCCGAACTGAGGTCGTCGACGACCAGCACCTCCCAATCGCGATCGAGGAGGACCTCGGTGAGGTGGCTGCCGATGAAACCGGCGCCACCGGTGACTATGGCCTTGCGGGTCATTGGCTCCTCATTGTGGTGGTCTGAAGGTCACGCTGCCTGCCTCCAGCCTGGCGCCGGGAGCGATGCGCACCCCGTGGTCGAGTTCGCAACCCGGGCCGATCCAGGCTCCCCCACCCACGACGGCGGCTCCGGTGACGACCGCTCCGGCGCCGATCACCGCCTCGGCGCCGATCACCGCCCCCCGGATCACGGTACCCTCGCCGATCGCCGCTCCTGACATCACGACCGCCTCGTCCACGACGGCGCCTTCTTCGACCCGGGCCCGCGGGGCGATCCACGACCAATCACCCTCCACCCGTCCCGCCAGAAGGGCACCGGCGTTCTCGTGCGCCGCGGCGGGGCGATGCAGCGCCGAGCCGCCGGCATACACCGCGCCGTGCGCCGCCAGGTAGAGGTCCGGAGTCCCGATGTCGATCCACTGGCCCGAGAGCACCACGGCGTGCAACTGCGACGCCGCGACCAGGCCGGGGAACACCACCCGCTCGAACGAGAGTGGGCCCTCGGGGTGGTCCGCCAGGGAGTCGCGGGTCAGCGAGTACATGCCGGCGTTGACGGTGCGCGCCGGCGCCGACTCCGTCGGCGGCTTCTCGATGAATCGCTCCACCACCCCGCCGTCGCCGACGACCACCACGCCGTAGGCGCTCGTGTCGGCGACCTCGACCAGACCGAGCGTCGCCACACCGGGGGACGCCACCAGGGGACGCAGATCGGCCTCGATCACGACGTCCCCGTTGAGCACGAGGAAGCGCTCGTCGAGACGGTCGAGGACGGCACGGACCGGACCCGCGGTGTCGAGCGTCTGGTCCTCGATGGCGAGGTGCACGGTGATCCCGCCGGGGGACGAGGCCGCAAAACGCTCCCAGGCGTCGAGCATCGCCCGACCCACCGCGAGGAACACCTCCTCCACGCCGACCCGGGCAAGTTGGCGGAGCTGGTACTCGGCGAAGGGGACCCCTGCCAGCGGCAGCAGGCCCTTGGGAGTGTGCGCCGTGAGCGGCCACATGCGCGTGCCGCGGCCGCCCAGGAGGAGGACGGCCTGGCGAATCGGCTCAGGGTTGCTACCCGACTGGGGCATCGGCCCCGACGATAACCACGACCTCCACGTCGGCCGGGGTGCGGCCGACGATGACTTCGCCGTAGCCGAGGGCGTCGGCGATCGCCTGAGCGAGTGCCAGGTGGTTGGCGCCGACGACGATCTCGGTCACCTGATAGTCGCTGCGCACCGAGTCGAGCGTGTCCACCACCTCGAATCCCGCTCCCACGAGCACCGTGGCCACCGTGCTCGCCGAGCCGGGAACGCCATTCCCGTTCTGCACCTGGATCCGGGCACGGGCGTCGGTGGTCATGACCGTGCCGGCGCCAAAGGCATCGATCACGGTCGAGGCCGCGGGTTCGACCCGTACCACGTAAGAGGTGCCGTTCTCGGTGAAGTCCTCGACGGGAAGGGTCAGCGACTCCACATCGCCACCGGTGATGCCGCGCATCGACCAGGCGAGCTGGATGATCTCCTCGGCGTCGAAGCCGCTGTCGACGGTCACGAACTGGCCCAGGGCGTCGACCAGGCTCTGAAACCCGCCGATCGAGGTCGGGCGATCTACCTGGGTGAGGATGGCGAGGAGGACGTCCTGCTGGCGCCGGGTGCGGCCGATGTCGTTGGCCTCGACGCTGACCCACCCGCCCTCGCGGAGTTCCTGGTACTTGCGGCTGCGGGCGTAGGCGAGCGCGGTGTCGCCGTCGAGCAACTGGGTGCCGGCACCGACCTCGAGGCCGGAGGAGAGATCGCGCGCCGGATAGGGGAAGGTGAGCCTGATCCCGCCGATCGCATCGATCATCGCGGCGAAGCCGCTGAACTCGATCTGGAGGTAGTGGTTGATCGCCAGTCCGGTCTCGCCGGATACCGCGGCCACCAGGTCGACGGCGCCGCGTCCGAAGGTGGCATTGATGCGCCCGGTCCTGCCGCCGTAGTCGACCCTCAAGTCCCGGGGAATCGACAGCAGCTGCATCCGGCCGTCGTCCGGCACCACCTTGGCGAGGATGATGACATCGGCGCGCTGCCCTCCGGCGGGCCCGAAGTTGGTGAGGTCATCGAGGCCCTCGCGGCTGTCGCTGCCCACCAGGAGGAAGGTGCGGGGCTGCGACACGTCCAGATTGCCGACCAGCGACAGGTCGGGAATCGTGGAGACGGCAGACGACACCCGGTTGGCCGCCCACCACACCGCGCCGAGCGCACCGAAAACGCCGACGTTGGCCACCACCAGGAAGATCACGATGGCCTTCTTCGTCCCCCCACGCCGCGGCGGAGCCACCGCCCGGGTGGGTGGGGGGACGCGAGGGTGGGACGGCATGGTCATGGTGGGAAGGCGGTTATAGCAGCGCGCCGAGCTTGTGCGGAAAGGTGGTTCATGCCGCGGCGGCCGATCCGAGGTGGCGATCGAGGAATTCGACGATCCGACGGAGCGCATCGCGCGCCGCTGCGGGGACGAAGTCGGGAGAGGCGTCGTCCCAGAAACCCGGGCCGACGCCGCGGTAGGCGATGCGCCTTCCGGCGACGACGGTGGGGCCGTCATCGGGCGCGATCACGAGGATGGGACCGGTGCCGACCGCGGCGCCAACAGAGTCGGGACTGAGCAGGATCAGTGGAAGTTCGCTGGTGGCGGCCACTTCTGAGGCGAGAACCGAGCCAGTACCGATTCCGATCACGGCGCGCCGATCACCTCTCGACCACTCGCCCCACGCACCTCCAAAAGCATTCACAGCCGCCGCCAGGTGACGGCGATCGGCCGGAGGCACGACGACGGCGTATCCATGGCGGGCGAGGTGGCGTGCCAGCGTCCTGCTCGCGGCCCCGGGGACGTCTCCCGTTGCGATGGCAACGGCGGGGTGCGGCGCCGCCGCGTCGGGCCGTGCGACGTATCCATCGCGATGCGGGGCTACCGCCATCGGCTGGTTGCCGTAGAGGATCGGCACCCTGCCTTCGCCTGCGATCACACTCACTGCTGCACCTCGGGCGTCAGGCTAGCCGGGGGTCGATTCGCCTCCGGCGGCCCGGATCGACTGCACCGCACCCGAGTCGATCACCACCTCACCGGCCGCGGTGACGACCACGAGACCTCCGCCGGGCGCGATGGCGCGCGCCCTTCCGCGCCCATCCGGCTCCCACACGATGTCCCGGCCCAGCGTCACGCAGCGCGCCGCGTACTCGTCCCGTCCCCAGGCATCCGGCCCAGCGGCGGCGCGCTCCAGGAGCCCGGCGGCCCACCGCTCCGCAAGGCGTCGCGGTACCTCCGGACCGGGATCGCGCTGATGGAGCGCCCCGACACCGCGCCGGGGATGTGGCCAGAAGAGATTGACGCCAAGCCCGGCGACCACGACCGCGCCGAACCGCTCCATGAGGATGCCGCCCACCTTGGCCTCACCCTGCATCAGGTCGTTGGGCCACTTCAGCCCGATGGCGTCGCCGAGGAGGTCGGCCGCGGCGAGTCCGGCCACCAGGCCCAGTCGCGCCACCGCAGCCTCCGGCCAGTCCGGCTCCCAGGCCAGCGAGGCCGCCACGGCCCGCGGTGCGTTCTCCCACACCGCACCGCTGCGGCCTCGTCCCGAAGTCTGCCGCGTTGCGGTCACCAGCACCGCAGGGCCCGAGAAACGGCGGCGCGCCTCGTCCTGGGTCGATTCGACGCTATCGAGATGGAAAGCACTGGGGGGTGTAGCCAACTGGGGCCTCCGCGGAGTCGAAACATCACCACCGGCGGTGGGACCGGCCCAAATCCCGCCTCGGACCTGCAGCCTGTGACCGACCGACCATACTCCGGGGAGCCATGAGCACCGAGGAGCAAATCGAACGCTTGCGCCGGCTCCGCGAGGAGCACGAGCACGCCGGCAGCCAGCGGGCGGTCGACAAGCAGCACGAGGCGGGCAAGATGACCGCCCGGGAGCGCATCGACACCCTTCTCGACAAGGGTTCGTTCGTCGAGATGGACATGTTCGTGCGCCATCGCGCCCGTGGCTTCGGCATCGAAGACCGCCGCCCGCCCGGCGACGCCGTCATCACGGGATGGGGCACGGTGGATGGGCGCCCGATCTTCGTCTTCGCCGAGGACTTCACCGTCTTCGGCGGCTCACTCGGCGAGGCCGTCAGCGAGAAGATCTGCAAGGTGATGGACCTGGCGATGAAGACCGGGGCGCCGCTGATCGGTCTCAAGGACTCCGGTGGAGCCCGGATCCAGGAGGGCGTCTTCGCCCTGGACGGCTACGGGCGAATCTTCCACCGCAACGTCATGGCCTCGGGGGTGATCCCGCAGATCTCGGTGATCATGGGCCCCTGCGCCGGCGGCGCCGTCTACTCCCCCGCCATCACCGACTTCGTGTACCAGGTGGAGGGCACCTCGCACCTCTTCATCACCGGCCCCGACGTCATCAAGGCCGTCACCGGCGAGGACGTCACATTCGACACCCTGGGCGGTGCCCAGCCCCACAGCGCGGTCTCCGGCGTCACCCACTTCGTCGCCGCCGACGGCCGCCAGGCCCTCGAGGAGGTCCGCTTCCTCTTGTCGTTCCTCCCGCAGAACAACACGGAGGCGCCGCCGTTCTTCACCCCCACCGATCGTCCCGATCGGATGGAAGAGGGTCTCACGACGATCATCCCGGACTCGCCGAACCAGCCCTACGACATGACCGACCTGATCGAGCTCGTGGTCGACGACGGCGAGTTCTACGAAGCCCATCAGCACTTCGCCCCCAACATCGTCGTCGGCTTCGCCCGACTCGACGGATACAGCGTCGGCATCGTCGGCAACAACCCCGCGGCGTTGGCGGGAACCCTCGACATCGATGCCGCGGTGAAGGGCGCCCGCTTCGTCAGATTCTGCGACGCCTTCAACATCCCGATCGTGTCCTTCGTGGACGTCCCGGGGTTCCTCCCCGGCGTCGACCAGGAGCACGGCGGCATCATCCGCCACGGCGCCAAGCTGCTGTACGCCTACTGCGAAGCGACGGTCCCCCGTGTCACGGTGATCACTCGCAAGGCCTACGGCGGCGCCTACGTCGTCATGAACTCCCGCGGCGTCGGCGCCGACATGGCGTTCGCCTGGCCCACCGCAGAGATCGCGGTGATGGGTGCCCAGGGCGCAGTCAACATCATCCACCGCCGCGAGATCGCCGAAGCCGACGATCCGGAAGCCGCACGCACCCGGTTGATCGACGACTACGAGCAGGCGTTCTCGAATCCGTACGTCGCCGCGGAACACGGGCTGATCGATGAGGTCATCGAGCCCCGGGTGACACGCCAGCGCCTGATCCAGACCCTCGACGTGCTGCGGACCAAGCGAGTGTCGCTTCCGCCCAAGAAGCACGGGAACATCCCTCTCTAGGATGCCCGCCATGGACTCAGTCCTCGTGGCCAACCGCGGCGAGATCGC
>DNGH01000020.1 GCA_003486285.1 Actinomycetota bacterium | reverse complement strand
ACGGCAAGCGCTGCACGCGCGTCACCCCGCGCAAGTGCCAGGAGGATGGAGAGCAGAAAGCTGTCATCAACGGTGCCGAGCATGGCTCTCGCGGATGCCTCGGTTACCTCCCCTGCCGAATAGGAGATGGCCTGATCGAGCAGCGAAAGCGCATCGCGCATACTGCCCCTTGCGCCGGCAGCAATGAGCTTGAGGGCGGCCGGCTCGCCCCTGATTTTCTCCTCGCCGAGAACGTGCGCGAGATGAGCCGAAATCGATGCCGCCGGCATCTGCTTGAGGTTGAACTGCAGGCAACGCGACAGAACCGTGACCGGGATTTTCTGGGGGTCGGTGGTAGCCAGGACGAACTTGATGTGCTCGGGCGGCTCCTCGAGGGTCTTCAGCAGGGCGTTGGCCGCGGCCCGCGACAGCATGTGCGCCTCGTCCAGGATGTAGACCCGGCGGGCCCCGCCGACACTGGCCACCGTGCCGACGTTGGCGCGGATCTCCCGGACGTCCTCCACCTTGTTGTGGGAGGCGGCGTCGAGTTCGATGACGTCCATCGACGAGCCTTCGGTGATGCCGATGCACGACGGACAGGTGTTGCACGGCTCGCCATCGGCGTGGCGATTCGGGCAGTTCAGCGCCTTGGCGAGGATGCGCGCCGTGGTCGTCTTGCCGGTACCGCGCGGCCCGGCGAAGAGATAGGCATGAGCCACCTGCCCGGCGACCACCTCACGCGACAGGGTCTCGGTGACATGACCCTGTCCCACCACCTCCCCAAAGGTCTGCGGGCGGTACTTGCGGTAGAGAGCGCGGTAGTCGGCCACGAGGGGGATCGTACCGGCGGGAGGGGACAGGCACACGGGCGGTGCAACGCGAACTGAAGAGTCGATCACTCGGCATCCTGACGAACTCACCCCGCCCGCGGCATGCCTACCCATATCACCGCGGACGAATGGGATGCCGACTGCTCCCATCCCACGATCACGATGCCCGAATCCCACACCGTCATTCCGGCCACGTATTGGGAGTACTGGCCACCGAAGACCGCAGGGTCTGTGGAGACGTCGACCCACGTGATGCCGTCGGTCGACATCCAGACGGCGGCGTCTTCCTCGCCGAGGGAGTCGTCCCGTCCCGCGGCCACCAGTCCGTTGCCGGCGGCAACCACCGACACCAGGGTCTGGTTGCCGGGGCCGGTCAGGGCTCCGTCGGGATCGCCGCGCACCCAGGTGGAACCATCGGTGGACCACCACGCTGCCCCGTCGGAACCGATCTCGCCGGCGGACACCCGACCCACCATCACCAGACCGGGTCCTCCGGCCACCACGGAGAAGGCCGAATACTCCCCGAGCCCACTGAGGACACCGGCATCGTCGGGGACCCGGGTCCAGGCGAAGCCGTCGGGAGACACCCATACCGCGATGCCCAGGGCATCGTCCCGAAACTCCTCACCCACTGCCACCAACCCGGGACCTCCGACAGTCACCGCAAAGATGCGTTGGTCACCCGGCCCGCCAAACACTCCGAGGCCGTCGGGGACCCGGGTCCAGGTGATCCCGTCCGGAGACGTCCAGACCGCCCCGTCCATTTCGTCCTCGTACTCCTCGTAACCCACCGCCACCAGGCCGGGGCCACCCACAGCCAGCGAGAACGCGGCCTGGTCGCCCGACCCACTCCGCGCCCCCGTCTCGTCGGGGACCTCGACCCACGAATCCCCGTCGGTCGAAGTCCAGACGATCACATCGAAGTCCTCAGTGGCGGGCTTGGCGCCGACCGCGACCAATCCCGGGCCGCCCACGACGGCGTCGTGCAACCACACCGGACCCTCCGAATCCACAGCCCCCATACCAAGCATCGTCCAGGCAATGCCGTCGGCCGACGCCCACACCACAAGGTCGGAATCCCCGCCGCCGCTCCCGAACGCCAGGAGGCCCGGGCCACCTGCCACGACGGTGCTCATGGAGGCGTCGCCGAGCAAGGCCGCATCGTGGGGGACCCGGCTCCAGACGAGTTCGTCGAGCGCCGCCGGCAGGGTGGTGGTCGTGGTGGTGGGGGGAGCGGTGGTCGTGGTGGTGGGAGGAGCGGTGGTCGTGGTTGCCGTCGTCGGAGCCACCGTGGACGTGATGGCGACTCCGCCTCCGCACGCCGCCAACAGAACCAGCAGTGTCAGGCTCGGGGCAATGATCCGGCGCATCTTGGGACCTCCGCATCGACGATTGCCGATGCCCGGTCCGCTCGCCCCCGTGGCTACCCGACCACGCTTACGCCACGGACCCGCGCCCGCCAGTCCCGAACGGCACTATTCACTCACCTCGAAGTCGAGTGCCACATCCAAAGCCGGCACGCTGTGGGTGAGCCAGCCGAGTGACACGATGTCGACTCCGGTCTCGGCGTAGGCAACGATGTTGCCGGGGGTGATCCCTCCCGAGGCCTCCAGGATGACCCGCCCCGCGGCGAACCGCACCGCTTCGCCGACGGTGGCCGGATCCATGTTGTCGAGCAGCACCGTGTCGGCTCCCGCCGCGATCGCCTCGGCGAGTCCCTCCGGGGTGGTCACCTCGACCTCGACCGTGATCCCGGGGGCAACTCCCGCCCGGGCGGCGGTCACGGCCACGGTGATGCTTCCCACCACGGCGAGGTGATTGTCCTTGATGAGGACCGCATCGAACAACCCGATGCGATGCGGGCGGCCCCCACCGCAGACCACGGCGTACTTCTCCAGGGCGCGCAGGCCCGGGGTGGTCTTGCGGGTGGCGGACACCGCCACCCTGGTGTGGGCGACGCGCGCCACCAGGTCGGCAGTGCGGGTGGCGATCCCGCACATCCGGCCGAGCACGTTGAGGGCCACCCGTTCGCCGGTGAGGATGGGTGCGGCCCGTCCCGAGATGACGGCGAGTGTCGTGCCGGCTACGACGCGATCGCCGTCGTCGGCGGCAGCCGCGATCCGCAGCGACGCATCGAGCATCCGGAAGACCTCGAGGGCGATGGGAAGGCCGGAGACGACGCCGGACTCTCGGACGACGATGCGTCCGGCGGCGGTCGCCCCCGCGGGAATCACGGTGGCGGTGGTGATGTCCCCGACGGTGCCGAGGTCCTCGCCGAGGGCCCGCTCCAACAGCGGGCGCCACTCGCCTTCAGGTGGCAGCGCAAGGCTCACGGCATCCGCACCGAGTAGGCCTCGTCCAGTTCGGGGTAGTCGGAGCGATAGTGGGCGCCGCGCGATTCGGTACGGGCCAGCGCCGCCTCCGCCACCATCTTGCCGACCAGCACCATGTTGGCCGCCTCGCTCGGAGCGGCAGGAAGGCGATGCTCCAAGTCCGCGATGGTGGCGACGGCGGTGCGCAACGACGCGTCGTCGCGCACCACCCCGACCTGCTCCCACATCACCCGGCGCAACTCGGCGACGATCCCGGGATCGACCGCCGGCGCCGGGCCGGGATCGGTGATGGGAAGACCATCTGGTACCGCCACGCCCGCAGTGGCGGCAGTGATGTCGGCGGCCACCCGTTCTCCGAAGACCAGTCCTTCGAGCAGCGAGTTGCTGGCGAGGCGGTTCGCCCCGTGCACCCCCGACCGGCTCACCTCGCCCACCGCCCAGAGGCCCGGCACCGAGGTGCGGCCGTCCAGTCCGACGGCGACTCCACCCATGTGAAAGTGAGCGGCAGGCGCCACCGGAACCGGTTCGAGGCGGGGGTCGATGCCGGCTTCGCGGCAGATCCGGAACACCGTGGGAAAGCGCTGGGGGAAGATCGCCCCGATCTTGCGGGCATCGAGGAAAACCCGGTGCCCATCCCGTGATCTCCGCCACACCGCCCGGGCCACGATGTCGCGCGGGGCCAGTTCGGCGTCCCGATGTTCGGCCACCATGAACCGCTCGCCGGCCTCGTCGATGAGGACCGCCCCCTCACCGCGCAGCGCCTCGGTGAGCAACGGCATCGGATCGACGCCCGAGGCCAGAGCGGTGGGATGGAACTGGACGAACTCGAGCTCGGCGGTGTGGGCTCCCGCCCGAGCCGCCATCGCCAGGCCGTCACCGGTCACTTCGACGGGGTTGGTGGTGTTGGCGTAGATGCGCCCGATGCCACCGGTGGCGAGCACGACGGCGGAGGCCAGCAGGGCGACCGGCCGCCCGCTGCCGTCGCGGGCGGTGATGCCGCGCACCCGGCCCGCCTCCATGATCAAGTCTGCGGCAAACATGTGCTCGTGGAGATCGACATGCGCGGCGCGTCGTGCCGCGGCCACCAGGGCGCGGCTCACCTCGGCGCCCGTGGCATCCCCATCGGTGTGCAGGATCCGGCGCACCGAGTGACCCGCCTCCCGGCCGAGGAGCAACTCGCCGTCGGGCCCGATATCGAACCGGGCCCCACGTTCCAGGAGGTGCCGGATTCCGGAGACGGCGTTGTCGGCCAGCGCCTCCACCGCCCTGGGGTCGTTGAGCCCGGCGCCGACGGCGATCGTGTCGTCGGCATGGCGATCGGGCGAATCCTCACGCGAGATCGCGGCCGCAATCCCACCCTGCGCCCACCAGGTCGAGCCGCCCCCGAGTTCGGTCTTGGTCACCAGCGCCACGCGCCGCGACGACATCGCCACTGCCGTGGTGAGCCCGGCCACACCGGACCCGATCACCACCACGTCACAGTGGAGGCGCTCCATGCTCAGCCGCTCTTTCCCCGGCCTACCGCGAGCATGCGATCGACGGCGACCTTCGCTCGCTCCGCCACGGCGGGAGGAATCGTGATCTCGAACTTCATGTCGCGCAGCGATTCGTAGATCCCGGGCAGGGTGATCCGATTCATGTGCGGGCAGATGTTGCAGGGCTTGACGAACTCGGTGTTCGGGAAGTTGACCGACACGTTGGCGGCCATGGAGCACTCGGTGACGAGCAGGACCCGGGGTGGCTGCGTCTCGCCGACCCGCCTGATCAGACCGCCGGTGGAACCGACGAAGTCGGCCTCCGCCAGCACCTCGGGGGGGCACTCGGGATGGGCCAGGACCTCGATCTCGCCGTTGTAGGCGGCGCGGAAGCGACGGATCTCATCGGGAGTGAAGCGCTCGTGAACCATGCAGTGGCCCTTCCAGAGGATCACATCGACCCCCGTCTGGCTGGCCACCCACTTCCCCAAGAACTCGTCCGGGAGGAAGATCACCCGCTTCACCCCGAGTGACTCGACCACCTCGACGGCATTGGACGAGGTGCAGCAGATGTCCGACTCGGCCTTGACTTCCGCCGAGGTGTTTACATAGGTGACGACCGGGGTGTCCGGATAGCGCTCGCGCAGCAGGCGCACGTCGGCGCCGGTGATCGACTCGGCCAGGGAGCACCCCGCCTCCAGCGATGGGATGAGGACGGTCTTGCCGGGATTGATCAGCTTGGCGGTCTCCGCCATGAAGTGGACCCCGGCGACCACCACCACCTCCGCCTCGGTGTCGGCGGCGAGGTAGGCCATCGCCAGCGAGTCACCCACCAGGTCGGCGACACCGTGGAAGATCTCGGCCGACTGGTAGTTGTGGGCGATGATGACCGCGTTGCGCTCCTTCTTGAGCTTCTCGATCGCGGCGACGTAGGGCGCATAGATTTCCCACTCGATGTCGGGGAGGATGTCGCGCATCGGCTGGTAGCGCTCATCCAGCAGGGTGCGCTCCGAGCGAGTCAGCGACTCCAGCGGGATCAATTCGGTGCTCACTCCGGGCTCCTTTTGCTCATTGTGAGTATATACCTGGCCAACCGTCACCCGGCCGTGCGCATTCCCGGCAGCCCGACACCGGGTGCGGGGCGTTCCAGCACCACCTCGCGCCGGAAGCGATGCAATTCGGCGGGCCTGCCCCCGGTGCCGGTGTGGTGCCGGCCCACGCCCTCCACCACCCCGGAGCGATCCAGCAGGCGGCGGAAGTTGCCGGTGTGAAGGCGCACCCCGGCGAGTGCTTCCACCACCCGCTGCAGGGCGCCCAGGGTGAACTCCGGAGGCAGCAATTCGAAGACCACCGGCCGGTACTGCAGCTTGCCCCGGATCCGTCCCAGGGCCTGGGCGAGCACCCGGCGATGGTCGAATGCCATGGCGGTACCGGTGATCCGGTCGCCAGCAGACTCCGGCACGACCCCGGCCTCGAAGAGGAGTTCGTAGCGCTCCAGGCTGCGTTCGACGTCCCATCCCGCCTCGCCGCCACCAAACGCCAGGGCCACACGCTCCTTGCGAACCCTGCGCGCTTCGCCCGAGACCGCGGCAAGCCAGGGTGCCAATGCCGCCGTCCAGGGAGAGCCGGTCGACAGGCGGCGATCCTCCCACGGCAGGAACTCGTAGAGGTCGCGCCACGCCGCAGCGCCGGCGACGGGAGACTCGCCGACCAGCCCCAGGTAGGCGATGGCGAGTTCACGCACCCCGGGACGACCGCCGCGTCCGGCATCTCCGAACGTGTACAGCTGCTCGACGTACCCCAGGTCGACATCGGTGGTCTCGGCCACCCAGCGGCGCAGGGCCATTTCGAGCGTGCGGTCTGCGGCCGGGTCCAGAGGCCCGGCGGGAAGTCGCGGCGGGGCCGCCCCGACGGTCAGCACCCGCGGCTGCTCGTCGCTGACTGCGATCACCACGGCGGTCATGCCGGCTTCCACCCTGAGGCCGTCGGTCTTAGCCATATGCCACCGGGGAGTGTGTCACATCGACATGGTGATAGCCTCGCGTGTAATCGGCCTTCGGGCCGGGTCACTTTGTCGACCCAGGAGTAGAAGCCATGCGTGGACGCAGGGTGCTGGGGTTGGTGTTCGTGCTTGCATTGGTCGTCTCCGCCTGTGGGGACGACGACGCGACCACGACTACTGCCGCG
>DNGH01000145.1 GCA_003486285.1 Actinomycetota bacterium | reverse complement strand
GTGGCGTAGGTGGAGAACTTGAAGCCCTTGCGCCAGTCGAACTTCTCCACCGCCCGGATCAGTCCGAGGTTGCCCTCCTGCACCAGGTCGAGCAGGTCGAGGCCGCGACCGGTGTACCGCTTGGCGATCGAGATCACCAGGCGGAGGTTGGAGCGGATGAACTCGGCCTTGGCCTCGTCGGCGGTGTGGATGGCGCGGTAGAGGCGGGCCCGCTCGGTCGGGGTGAGCCGGCCGCGCCCGTCGAGCACCTGCTGGGCATTGCGGCCGGCCTCCATGGCGCGCGACAGGCGGACCTCGTCCTCGGCGGTGAGCAGGTCGTGCGCCGCCACCGACTCCAGGTAGATCCCGATGCCGTCGGACGATGGGGCGGTGTTGCGCAGCCTCCTGGCCAAGGAGGGTCCTTTCCGAACGGGTCGGGGTGGCGGGAACGCTATCACCGGCCTCCCCGCGCCCGCAACCGCCATCCACAGCCCCCTGTGGATGGTTGCCGTCCTGGTGATATATCAGTGGTCAATGGGTTTCCCAGGTGACTTCACGGCCCGCTGCTGCGGTTGTCCACAACCGGGGAAACCGACTTGTCCCCAGGTCTAGGGTGCCGAGCGATGGAAGAACTCGCCTCCGGAGTCGCCTCGTGCCGCGCCTGTCCCCGGCTGGTGGCGTGGCGGGAGCAGGTCGCCCGGGAGCGCCGGGCGGCCTATGCCGCCGAGGAGTACTGGGGTCGCCCGGTACCCGGCTTCGGAGACCCGCGGGCGCGCCTGCTCGTCGTCGGCCTGGCACCGGCGGCACACGGCGCCAACCGCACCGGTCGGATGTTCACCGGCGATCGCTCCGGGGATTGGCTGTTTCGGGCGCTGTTCCGGGCGGGCTTCGCGGATCGACCCGAGTCGGTGCGACGCGACGATGGCCTGCGCCTGCGGGACTGCTGGGTGACGGCAGCGGTGCGGTGCGCGCCGCCGGACAACACACCCACCACGGTGGAGCGCGAGACCTGCCGGCACTGGCTGGTCGAGGAGATGGCGCTCCTCGATCGGGTGCGCGTCGTCGTCGCTCTCGGCGGAATCGCCTGGGCCACGGTGCTCGGCATCGTGGCCGCATCCGGGCTGGTGCTGCCCCGCCCGCGTCCGCGGTTCGGTCACGGGGTGCGCTGCGAGCCTGCGCCCCTCGCAGGGTCGCGCCGGCCCGCCCCGGTCCTGCTGGCCAGCTATCACCCCAGCCAGCAGAACACCTTCACCGGCCGCCTCACGGAGGAGGGGCTCGACTCGGTCTTCGCGACGGCGCGCGGCATCATCGGCGGTCTTGGGTAGCCGCCCGCCCCGGGATAGCATGCGGCTCCGTCGAGCCGAGGTCCCACTCCCGGTGCTCCCCATCGATCGAGCTGCCCACGAGCGCGTGACGGCCGGCCTGAGCGGCCGGGGGCGTCGGCGCGCCACGGCCGGATGGGATGCCTTCACCAAGATGGAGATGCCCTCCGAGCGCGCCGAGAACTGGCGCTACGTGCATCCCGGCATCCTGCTCGAGGAGTTCGCCATCCCCGAGTCGCCGGGGACGCCGCTCCCACCGCGCTTTCCCGTCCCCGCGTCGGCCGGCGCCGTGAACGTCGATGGCCGCACGATCACCGCAACCTCCGGTGCGGGGGTCGAGGTGAGCGGTTGGTCGGCGGACACCGATCCGGGCGAGGCCTCGGCCGTCACCGACCGGTTCGAGGCCCTGCACGAGGCCTTTGCCGGCGACGGTGTCGTGGTCGAGGTGCCGCGCGGCTCCCGCGTCACGGAACCCGTCCTGATCGACCTTCAGGCGGTGACCCCGGGCGGTGCCGCGATGCCGCGGGTGCGCATCGTCGCCGGAGGCTCGTCGGAGATCGCGGTCATCGTCCACGAACGCTCTCCCGATGGTGTGCCCCTTCTCGTCGTGCCCCGTTTCGAGATCGATGCCGGCGACGGGGCCCGGGTGCGCCTCACCGTGATCCAGGAGTGGGGTGATGCCACCGCGGCGGTGGCGCGGCATCACTTCATCGCCCGGCGTGACTCGCTGGTGGGCCTGGCCGAGGCCGGTCTGGGGGGGCGCTTCTCCCGGCTCCACCTCACCGTGGACCTGATCGGCGACGGTGCGAGTGCGGAGATCGTCGGGGCCTACTTCGGAGACGACGAGCAGACCCTCGACTACCGGTACTTCCTGCGCCACGCCGCCCGCGGCACCACCTCCCAGATGTTCCTCAAGGGGGCGGTGGCGGGGGAGAGCCGATCCGTCTTCAGCGGGTTGATCCGCATCGAGCCCGAGGGGCAGAAGACGAGCGCCCATCAGACCAATCGCAACCTGGTGCTCTCCGCGGGCGCCGAGGCCCACTCGGTGCCCAACCTGGAGATCCTGGCGGACGACGTCCGCTGCGGCCACGGATCCGCAGTGGGGCCCCTCGACGAGGAGCAGCGCTACTACCTGATGAGCCGCGGCCTGGACCGCACCCGCGCCGACCGTCTCCAGGTGAAGGGCTTCTTCGAGGAGGCGCTGCTGCGCTTCCCGGACCGGCGGCTCGAACCGATGCTGCGGGGGCGCGTCATGGAGAAGTACGCCGGGGTGGAGCGATGACCGTCCGGGTGCGGCTCGCGGCAGTGTCGGACCTGCCCATGGGGCGCGGGGTCCTGGTGCAGGCCGAGGGGCATCGCATCGCCCTGTTCCGCATCGCCGAGTCGGTGTATGCGATCGGGGACCGTTGCAGCCATGCCGAGGCGTCGCTGGCGGAGGGCGAAGTGTTCGATCATGCGGTGGAGTGCCCCCGTCACGGTTCCGAATTCGACATCCGTACCGGGATCCCCGGCACCCTGCCCGCCACCCAGCCCGTCGCCCGGTACGACCTCGAGATCGTCGACGGCGAGGTGTTCACGACGCTCGAGCCGGTGATCGAGGAGGAGCAGTGAACGCGCTGCACGTCGCCGGGCTCGACGTTCGCCTCGGCGAACTCCACATCCTGCGTTCCGTCGCACTCGAGGTTCCCTTCGGGGAGTTGCACGTCCTGATGGGACCCAACGGCTCGGGCAAGTCCACGC
>DNGH01000170.1 GCA_003486285.1 Actinomycetota bacterium | reverse complement strand
CCTGGTACTCGGGATCCGAGAGTGTCTGCGCCGGCGCCACCGTGACCGAGTCGCCGGTGTGGACCCCCATGGGATCGATGTTTTCGATCGAGCAGACGACCACCGCATTGCCGGCTCGGTCGCGCATCACCTCCAGCTCGAACTCCTTCCAGCCGACCACCGATGCCTCCACCAGCACCTCTCCGACCGGAGAGGCGGCGAGGCCGAGCGCCACGGCCCGATCGAGATCGGAAGGATCGGTCACGAGGCCGGTCCCCAGGCCGCCGAGCGTGTACGACGGGCGGAGCATCAAGGGGAACCCGACCTCGGCGGCCGCGGCGCGCGCCTCGGCGATGGTGCCGACCGCACGAGCCGGAGGGCACGCCATCCCTGCCGACTCCATCAGGCGGCGGAAGCGGCCGCGGTCTTCCGCAGCCTCGATGGCATCGAAGGAGGCGCCGATCACCTCCACCCCGGCGCGCTCCAGCACTCCGGAGCGATGCAGGTCGGCGGTCACGTTGAGTGCGGTCTGGCCGCCCAGGGTCGGGAGCAGGGCGTCGGGGCGTTCCTTGGCGATGATGGCGGCGACGACCTCCGCGGTGATCGGCTCGAGGTAGGTGGCGTCGGCGAGGTCGGGGTCCGTCATGATCGTCGCCGGGTTCGAGTTGACCAGGATCACCCGATACCCGCAGCCGCGCAGTGCCTTGATCGCCTGGGTCCCGGAGTAGTCGAACTCGCTCGCCTGGCCGACGACGATCGGGCCGGATCCGATCAACAGGATCGAGTGCAGGTCATCGCGGCGCGGCATCGGACCTCCCGGCCACTCCCATCAACTCCATGAACCGGTCGAACAGACCGCGGGAGTCGTGAGGCCCCGGCGCCCCCTCGGGGTGGTACTGGACCGAGAAGGCGGGGACCTCCCGGCACTGCAGACCTTCGAGGGTGCCGTCGTTGAGGTTCTGGTGGGTGGCAACGGCGTCGCCGAAACGGGTGGTGACCGCGGCCGGGAGACGGTCCGGGCCCGGCAGCCCGGGCCGGGGCGGCGGCGGCCTCTGCTCCGTCAGAGACCAGAGATCCACGGCAAAACCGTGGTTCTGCGAGGTGATTTCGATCCCGCCATCGGCGAGTCGCCGCACCGGGTGGTTGGCTCCGTGGTGCCCGAAGGGGAGCTTGAAGGTCGCGGCGCCGAGAGCGAGGCCCATCAATTGGTGGCCCAGGCAGATGCCGAACACCGGCACCCGGCCCAGCAATCCCATCACCGCTTCGGTCGGGCCGGTCAGTGGCTCGGGATCTCCCGGGCCGTTCGAGAGGAACACCCCGTCGGGATGCAGCGCCAGGATCTCCTCGGCTCGGGTCTGCGCCGGGAACACCTGCACCTCGCATCCCCTGATGGCGAGTTGATCGAGGATCTCCCGCTTGACCCCGAAGTCGAAGACCGCGACGGTCGCCCGCCGCGGCCCGACCGCGGGCACCAGGTAGCGCCGGTCGGTGCTGACGAGAGAGGCGAGATCGCGGCCGGTCATGTCGGGCACCGCCTCGGCCAGGGCCTGCAACTCGGCGGCGTCGACGTCGCAACCCATGGCGGCCGGCATCGCGCCGCGCGACCGAACGTGCCGGGTCAGCCTGCGGGTGTCCACCTCGCTGAGGGCGACCACTCCGGCGTCGATCAGGTGGTCCCGCAATCCGCCCGAGGCGCGGCAACCTGTCCGGGTCCTCGAGAGCGACCGCACCACCAGGCCGGCGCAGTGGATGCGGTCGGCCTGGGCGTCATCGGCGGTCACCCCGTAGTTCCCGATGTGGGGGGCGGTCATGACGACGATCTGGCCCAGGTAGGAGGGATCGGTGATCACCTCCTGATACCCGGTCATCGCGGTGTTGAAGACCGCTTCACCGGTCGTGACTCCGTCGGCCCCGACCGAGACGCCGCGGAACTCGGCGCCGTCGGCGGTGACGAGAAGGGCCGGTCTCATCGAGGTGCGACCAAACGATCGAGATGAGGTCGGGAAGTGCAGCAGCGGTCCGCTCCCGTGAGCGGGCGATCTCCACCAGCGTGGGTGGCGTCGCCGCCGATCGGCATCCCTCCCCGTTTCACCCGGCCGAGCCTCGGACCGGGCCGACTCCGGGGCACGGTAGCAAGGAAGGTCAGAGTCGTGGGTAGGTGGGGGACTTCACCGGGCCCAGTACCGCCGGGTGGATACCCTGAGAGGACTGTGGCCGCCAGCGGCGAGGGGCTCGTCGACATCCCCGGTGTCATCGATGACACCGCGGGTCCCAGCGCGGAGCCCGACATGGGACCGGTGCAGCTCGCGGTGCGCTCTCGCCTGCGTCAGGGTCAGGTCCTGCACACTCCCACCCAGCAGAAGCCGTTCAAGGTCGGCCGGATCGACGGGGACGGCGTGGTGCTCCTGCTCGGGAAGGGGGAGCGGCCTGTGCCACTCGGCTGGGACTGCCTGGAGGGAGTGGTGCCGTTCCTGGCGGAACGGGGCACGATCGACATCGGAGGCAGGCATGAGGTGGCAGGCAACCCCGGCACCCTTGATGAGTACCTGAAGGGTTGCACCCCGGTGAACACCGCAGGGTGGGTGGCCGTGCTGCTGGAGGAGGCCGGGATCGTCGCGGTGGTCCGGGAACGGCCGGCGCGGGTGCGCCTCGCCGCGGGACCAGCCGCGTCATCGCCGCGGAGCGCCACCCCGATTCCGGCGACGGAGTCGCCGTCCACTCCGGAGGAGCTGGAGCTGCGGAACGAGGTGGCGCGCTTCGAGGGTCGCGAATAGGAGGAGCGAATTCGGTGCCGACCGGGCTTTGAACCGGTGGTGGCGGCCGTGTCAAGGGGTTGGGCGGTCTCAGCTCCCGCGGCATGGGCGTCTCGGCGGCGACTGGGGGGTGCGGGCGGGCTTGCGCGTGGTTCGCCTGAGTCGGGCGACTTATGACCTGCCACTGCGGTGGAGATCAGCGCTGTGAGGCCTGGCTCCCCGGCGCTCCCGTCATCGACCGTCGGAATCCTCAGGCAACGGGAGGCGAGGCGCCGCCTCTGCTCCGAGCCGCGCGAGGGTCTCAGTGGCCTGGCGGCGGGCCTCGGAGTCCCCTGTGAGCGCCGCCAACAGGTCCTGGCTGAGCGCCCGCTCATAGGGGATGGAGGCCTCGGTCGCCGAAGTCACGGAGGACGCCAGGAGTGACTCGGCGGTGACCCGGTCACCGGCGTGCCAGGCGGCCAGCCCGCGGAGCCGATGGATCCCCGCCTCCAGCCCGGGCACCCCGGACTCGGCAGGGATCTCGGCCAGTGCCGACATCGCCTCCTCGAACGCCCCGCCGAAGGCGTGAGCCTCGGCGATGCGGAGCTGGGTATCGGTGACAAAGGCCTGCGCTCCCAGCTCGGCGAAAAGGGTTTTCGCCTTCTCCAGCATTTCGACCGCCGTCCGTCGCCGGCCGCGGCGGGCCTCGACCCGGGCCAGATTGGAGGTGGCGAGTGCCACCCCGGTGGGGAACCCGGCCGCCTCGTAGGCCCGCAGGGCGTCGCGGAACATCTCTTCGGCCCGGTCGAGGTCGCCGCGGTCCGAGAACACCTCTCCCAGGTTGTTGACCGAGGTGGCGGCTCCGGCGGCGTCTCCCGCCCGGGTCTGGGTATCCCGGCTCCGCTCCCACGCCTCCACCGTCGAGCTCCAATCGCCTCGGTAGTAGGCGGCCATGCCCAGGTTGTTCCATACCTTCCCCTGTCCGACCAGGTCGCCGAGATCCTCATAGATCTCGAGGGCTTCGGCGCCGTAGTCGCGGGGGTCGTCGTG
>DNGH01000302.1 GCA_003486285.1 Actinomycetota bacterium | reverse complement strand
GCGGTGGTGGCGGCACACCGCCCCTCGGTGCTGGTGGGGGTCACCGGCCAGCCCGGCACCTTCACCGCGTCGATGATCGCCGCCATGGCCGAGTCCCACGAGCGCCCCATCGTGATGCCCCTGTCCAACCCGACCACGTTTGCCGAAGCCACCCCCGCAGACATCCTCGAGTGGTCACGGGGAAGGGCCATCGTCGCCACCGGCAGCCCCTTCGACCCTGTCATGGTCGACGGGGAGGCGCGTGTGATCGGTCAGGCGAACAACATGTTCATCTTCCCCGGCATGGGGTTGGGAGCCGTGGTCTCCCGGGCCCGCAGCATCACGGTCGGAATGTTCCTCGCCGCCGCGGAGGCGCTCGCCACGCAGATCGACACCGCGACGCTGCGTTCCGGCGCCCTGTTCCCCCCGATCGCCGCGGTTCGCTCGGTCTCTCGCACCGTGGCCCGAGCCGTGGCCGATCGGGCGGCTGCCGAGGGTGTCGCCCAACCCCTCGCCGACCCCGATGCCGCCATCGACGCCGCGATGTGGGAGCCGGAGTATCTGCCGTACCGAGCGGTGTAGGAAGTCACCAGTCACCAGTCACCAGTCACCAGTCACCAGTCAGAGTCAAGAGGGTTGACCTGGACGCAACGATGTGTCAAACACATGACATGCGTGACTATCACAACCTCGACGTCTGGAAACGCGCTCACAACCTCGTCGTGAGTGTGTATCGCCACACCACCGCCTATCCGCCCCAGGAGCACTTCGCGCTCACGGGACAGACGCGGCGCGCCGCGGTCTCCATCCCGGCGAACATCGCCGAGGGCGCAGGAAAGGCAACCCGCCCGGACTACGCGAACTTCCTGTCGATCGCGTCAGGTTCCCTCAACGAGCTGGAGTGTCTTCTTGAGATCGGCCAAGACCTCGGCTTCGGCGAAGCCTCCACAACAGCAGCCCTCCTTGCAGAGATCGGGGAGGTTCGAGCGATGGTGACGGCGCTGCGCCCAAAGGTGAACCCAGGAAGCCGATAGTCACCCGGGAACTGGAGACTGGAGACTGGAGACTGGAGACTTCAGTTGCCGCACTCGCTGCCGTCGATCGTCGGGGTTCCCGACTCCAGTCCGCGGATGACGCTGCGGACCGCGGCTTGGGTGCGGGGGATGTCGATGATCGGCAGTCCGCGGTAGTTGATCGTGCCGGCGAGGGAACCCGGCTGGATCGCCATCGTCGCGATGTTGCTCCGGTCGAGCTCGGCGACCACCTGGATGAGGTCGGGGAGCACCGAGACCGGGATGTTGGTAAAGGCGTACCGCCGGATCGCACCGGCGATGCGGTCGAAGCGACTCACGATCGTCGAAGCCTGCACCTGGGCCACGACCTCGCGCACGAAGCAACGCTGCCGGCGGGTGCGGACGACATCGCTGGTATCGGTGCGGTTGCGCACGTAGACCAGCGCCGAACGTCCATCGAGGGTGTGCCGCCCGGGAGTGATGTGGAGGATCAGATCCTCCTCGCCCTCCTTGGCCGGTGACATGCGGATGTTCATAGTCTCCCGGGAGGTGACGGTCACGCCACCGAGCGCATCCACCAGGTCCACGAAACCGGCGAAGTCGACGAGGACGTAGTAGTCGACGTGGATCCCAAGAGCCCGGGAAACGCTGTCGGAGAGTGCCGCCATGCCGGGCCGGGCATCGTTGGGGTACAGGTACCCGGCTTCGCGGGTGAACGGGTACAGCGCATTGATCCGGTCGAGCCAGATGGCCGGGTCGCGCTCCGCGGGGAGCAGTTCGGTGGCCCGGGTGTAGCCACCGGCCTCGGCGGCCTGCGCGGCCTCCCAGATCAACTCCTGGCGCGAGGTCACGCTGCCGTTTCCCTGGAGGGCGCTCGACAGCGGGAACCCGGTGAGTTCCCGCGAGATCGTGATCAGGACGCCCTGGCCCGTGCCGATGTCGAGAGACGCCACGATCATGGTGTCGGTGCGCAGCCCGCCCCGGCCAGGCCCGGCATCGCCGCCGGCGAGAAGCACCGTGACGCGATTCAATTCGATGTCTTCCAGGTCGGGCGCGCCCGGGTCGTCGAAGCGCGGGATCACGGAGCCATCGGGCAGGTCCGGATCGACCGCGGGTGCCGTCGTGGTCGGCCCGCTCGTCACCGGGCCCTGGGAGCCCTCGGCGCGCGCTTGCTCGACCTCGAGGCGCCGCAGCTCGAAGGCGGCCGCGATGTGCCCCTCCGAGGGGAAGACCTCCTCCAGCACGCCGAGCAGGGAGAGCGCCCGGGTCATCACAAACATGTGGGGCACCAGCAGGAGGACCAGGAAGACTCCGGTGGCGCCGACGGCCAGGTACCGCTCGAGGCGGGGACGCACCACGAGGGCGACATCGAGGGCTGCCACCACCCGGAACAGGCCCAGCACGGCATTGGCCGCGACGACGGCGCGCACCCAGCGCGGCTGGACCAGCAGCTTGAGCAGGCCGATGGTTCCGATCGACAGCAGCCAGGCGGCCGTGATCAGGATCACCGCGTCGATGGCGAAGAAGAGGTAGGCGCGCCGACGGCGGCCGATCAGGAGATGTCCCGCTCCGGGCACGAGCAACGACAGACCCACCGCGGCCAGCGCCCGCCAGGTCGAGGGCTGGAACGCCGGGGACACCGCGGTGGCCCCGCGCGGGGGCGTTGCCGGGGCGGACTCGGCTGCCGGATCTGCCTCGGGACCTTCGTTCACCGTCAAGAGCAACCTCCCGGCAGAGGCCAAGGTAGTGCGGGCGCCGTCACTGCAAATCAGACGGTGCGGCCCCCGGCTCCGGTTCCAGCCCGGGGATCGCATCCGACACGGAAAAACCCTGGGAGAATGCCCCGCTGTGACCTACGGCGCCCGCCCTTCTGCCTTCTCCCGGGCCAATCTGCCCTACTGGCTGGCGATCGTCCTCGCCGGGGCCACCCTGGTGTGGTTCCTCACCACCCAGCAGCCCTTTGCCACGGGGCCCACCGCCGGAGGCCCCGGCATCACCACCACGACCGCGGCCACGGACGGGTCCACCGCACCGGGAGAGACCACCACCACGACCACCGGTACCGACACCTCGGCGGTGACCACCTCCTCGGTCCCGCTCCCCGAGAACCCGCTGCAGGCCCTCGCCGTCGAGACCATCACCGACCAGCTGTCCTCCCCCACCTTTGCCATCGTCGCGCCCGGCGACGACACAATCTACGTGCTGGAGCGGCGGGGCATCATCCGCACCGTCGATCCCGACACCGGTGAGGTGGGGCTGTTCCTCGACATCGTGAACAAGTCGAACGCCGACAAGGGGATCGAACTCGGCCTGCTGGGCATGGCCTTCCATCCCGAGTTCGAGACCAATCGCCGCTTCTGGATCTATTACACCGACGTCGAGCACGATGCCGCCGTGGTCGAGTACCAGGTGGGCGCCAACGGCCTGCCCGACCTCGGCTCGGAAGATCGCATCATGGAGATCGACCGCCTCCCCAACGGCCTGCGCCACAACGGCGGGATGATGCAGTTCGGCCCCGATGGCTACCTCTACATCGCTTCCGGGGACAACGGCCAGTTCGACGTGAACCCCCAGGATCCCTCCACCCGCAAAGGAGTGATCATGCGGATCGACGTGGACAGCGGCGACCCGTACGCCAGTCCGGCCGACAATCCCTGGGCCGACGGGACCGGTGCCCCCGAGGTGTGGGCCATCGGATTCCGCAATCCCTGGCGCTTCTACATCGATGCCCCGGAGAACCTGATCTACATCGGCGACGTCGGCCAGAGCTCGTGGGAGGAGATCGACGCCGTCCCCCTCGAGCCCGTGGGGTACAACTTCGGATGGCCTCAGCTCGAGGGCCGCTCGTGCTGGGTCGTCGCCACCGGCTGCCAGACCGCGGGGATGACCATGCCGGTGGTGCAGTACGGTCACGACGAAGGCTGCTCCGTCACCGGAGGATTGGTGTATCGCGGCACCCAGATCCCGGAGCTGATCGGGCACTACTTCTTCGCCGACTGGTGCAACGGGTGGATCCGCTCCTTCCGCCTGGAAGAGGGCGCGGCCGACGAGGTCAAGGAGTGGACCGAGCTGGGCAATGTCGGCCAGGTGTCCTCGTTCGGACTCGACGCCGATGGCGAGATCCTCTTCGTCACCTCCAGCGGCGTGCTGGGCCGCCTGATTCCGGTTCGGTAGCCGGTGGCAGAGTCATCGGTCACTGCAGCGTGTCCCTCCTGTGGCGCCGAGGTTTCCGCCGAGGATCGGTTCTGCCGCTCCTGCGGGACCGCCCTCACCGGACGCTGCCGTGAGTGCGGAGCGGCACTGCAGGCGGGCGCGGAATCCTGCGGCAACTGCGGCACTTCGGTGCAGGCGACCGCGGTCCGTCCCATCGAACACCGTCTCATCACAGCCCTCTATGTGGATCTCGTCGGATCCACCTCGATGGCGGAGCGCCTCGACCCGGAGAACCTCGCCTCGGTGGTGGGGGCCCTGCACGAGGCGGTGCGCCTCGAGGTGGAACGGCGCGAGGGTCTCGTCGGCGCCTTCATCGGCGATGGCGTGCTCGGGGTCTTCGGGCTCCCCTCGGCGCACGAGGACGACCCGGAACGCGCCCTACGCGCCGCCCAGGCGATCCTGCGGCGGTTCGAGGCGGTCAACCGCGAGGTGGGATCGCGCCTCGACGTGACCCTGGCGGCTCGTATCGGGGTGAACACCGGGGACCTGCTCGCCCCGACCGCGGGTGCCCTGGATCTCGGCACCCTGGCCGGTGACGTCCTCAACGTCGCGGCACGGCTGCAGGAGGTGGCCGAGCCGAATCAGATCGTGGTGTCCGAGCGGACCGCGCGGTCAGCGCCCTCCTTCCGGTTCGACGACCTCGGAGTCGTCGACGTCAGGGGGCGGGCCCGGCCCCTCCACGTGTTCCGTCTCGCCGGGACCGGAGAGCGGCGCTCGATGATTGTCAAGGGCCCCTTCCTCGGGCGCGAGGATGCCATCGGGAGCCTGCGCGCCACCTTCAACAAGGTCGTCGCCGAAGGCAGGCCGGCCCACGTCGTGGTGATGGGCGATCCCGGGGTCGGCAAGAGCCGCCTGGTGCACGAGTTCGTCGACTGGGCCTCGGCCCTCGACTCGTCGCTGACCACCCTCACCGGACGGTGCCTTCCCTACGGCCAGGACGTGGTGTATCGGCCGCTGGCCGAGATCCTCACCGACCTCACCGGGATCACCGCCACCACCGACGCCGCCACCGCGCGCGGGCTCGTGGAGCAGGTGGTGCCCCAGGGGTCCATCGAGGACTACGACGCCGCCATCGAGGCACTGATGGCCATGCTCGGCCTCGGCTTCGGACGCGCCCCGTCGCCGCGTCGTACCCGGGAGTTGTTGCGCGACGCCTGGCGCACCCTGCTCGACAGCCTCACCCACGATGGGCCGGTGTTGCTGATGATCGAGGACGTCCACTGGGCGGGCGATGCCCTGTTCGAGGTGCTCGATCACATGGTCCGACGGGTCGAAGGCCCACTGCTCCTGCTCACTCCCGCCCGTCCCGAGGTGTTCGATCGCTGGCCGGCATGGCAGGCGGAGGGGACTCGCGCCCGCGTGGTGGCGGTGAGCCCGCTCGACCCCGAACAGGCGCGCCGTCTCGCCGGACGCCTCCTCGCCGATGCTCGGCTGCCGGTGGAGGAGAGCGAGGCGGTGGCCGCCCGCGCCGACGGCAACCCGTTCTTCATGGAGGAGCTGGTGCGGCAGCTGGCGCTGCGTCGCACCGACGCCGGTCACGACGACGAGGCCGAGTTGCCCGCCACGATCCAGGGCGTGATCTCGGCAAGGATCGACCTGCTCCGCCCCCGCGAGCGCCGGGTCCTGCAGGCCGCCTCGATCATGGGGCGCATCTTCTGGCCATCGGCCGTGGCCCACCTCACCGGGCTCGAGACCGCCGAGGTGGACATGGCGTTGCGCCGCCTCGAGGCGCTGCAGATGGTGCGCCGCAACCTGCGCTCCTCGCTGGAGGGCGAGACCGAGTACCTCTTCCAGCACAGCCTCATCTCCGAGACCGCCTACGGGCGTCTGGCGCGCACCGACCTCGCCCGGATGCATGGGGCCCTGGCGGAGTGGCTGGAGCGCCGCGACCCCACGGAGCGGCGTGAGGCCGCCGAACGCCTCGCCTATCACACCGCCCGCGCCCATGCCGCCGCCGAGACGATCGAGGGCTTCACCGACGACGAGGTGTCACGGCTGCGGCGGCTGGCAGTCGACCGCCTGCTGTTTGCGGCGATCGGTGCCCGCGAGCGCGGGGCCTTCGGACGCGCCGGCGAGATCGCCAACCAGGCGCTGGCCATCGCCGCCGGACCGGGAGAGGGTTGGCGGGCCCATGAGCAACTCGGCCTCACCCACATGGCCGCGTATGCCGGCGACGCCGCCTGGGAGGCCTTCGTCACCGCGGTGGACCTGCACCTCAAGGCGGGGGCAGTGCAGGATGGGGTGGTGGCCCGCCTCGCCGCGGCCGCGGTGGCCTCGCCGCTGCGGTGGACGGGAACCATGCGCCAGCTCCCCGAGGCCGCCGAGGTGATGCGGGTCCTGCATCTCGGCCTGGCACACGCCGGCACCGCCGACTCGGAGGCCCTCGCCTCGCTGCTCACCGCGATCGCGTTCCTGCCCTTCAGTGCGTTTGCGCGCAACGGGGATTTCGGGGTGGGACGCGATGAGGCCCACGCCGCCGGTCTGCGGGCCCGCGAGATGGCGCGGCGTCTCGCCCTCCCCCACGCCGAGTCTGCGGCCCTCGACGCGCTGATGAGCCATGCGACCAACACGGGGCGCATCCAGCAGGCCGCGGCGATCGTCGCGGAGCGCCTGGAACTCGTCGAGGCGGTGTCCGACCCGTGGGAGGTCGGTGACACCTACGCCATGGCGGCATGGCTGTCGTTCGACCTGGGCGACTACGAGCAGGCTCGGGATCGGGCCGACAAGGGCTACAGCCGCACCGTCGACGACGCCCCCGGTGTCGCCCTGCACACCCTGTCCTGGGGGGCCGTGGCCCGGGTGCAGACCGCCGAATGGGAGGGAGTGGCCGATGCCTGGCGCCGCGCCCACGACCTCCTCGACGCCGAGCGCAGGCTTCATCTCCCGATCTATGCCGCCTCCGCCTGCGCGGCCGCGGCGATGGTCGCGGAGTACCGCGGCAAGTCGGCGGAGGCCGATCGCCTTCTCGCCCTCCTCACCGAGACGTGGTCCTCGTCCGACCTAGTGCACCTCACGGAGCACCCCCACGCCTTGTGGTGCAAGCAGACGGGTCCGATCTATCTGCGCCGCGGACACTTCGATGTGGTGGAGAGGCTGACCGCTCCCTCGGAGTCACGGCGCATCGGTCACGAGGGCGATCGGCTGGCACTGCGCTGCGACTTGATCGCGGCCCGTCGCAGCTGGGACGAGGTGGATGCGGCCGTGGCCGAGACCCGAGCCGCCGGCCAGGCGTACGGGTTGAAGGCGCTCCAGGCGCACGCCGACCGCCTGGAGGGGCGCGCCTCGGTCGCCGCAGGTGACCTCAGGGGTGGCCGGGCGCTGTTGACCGCGGCCCGGGCTCGCTTCTCCGGGCTCGGCGACCACTGGGAGGCGGCGCGCACCACGCTCGACCTGGCGGGTGCCGGGGGTGACCCGGAACTGGCCGCAGCCGCGGAATTGTTCACGCGCATCGGAGCGGTCGACGAGGCCGCGGCGGCCGCCAGGCTGATGGCCGCCGCCAAGCCTCAGCTCTAGCTGAGCAAGTCCCACGCCTTGCGGAGATGACCCAGCCCCTCGATGCGGCGGATGAACCCCGGCGAGGCCCGGAACCGGTGAGCGATCTCGTCGTACTCCAGACCGGCGGATCGCAATGCCAGCACCCGGCGCTCCATGGCGCGTCCCTTGCGGCGCGGCGCCGGACCGGAGCGCGGGATCTCCAGCCAGCCGATGACTCGCTCCATGTGCGGAACGCTGCGCCGGAAGGCGATGGCGATGTCGTCGATCGGAGTCCCGGCGGTGTGCATGGCGAGCACCCGGCGTTCGAACGGACGGAGGTGTTCCATGGCGGAACGGTAGCCGAGGCGGATCGACTAAGCGTGGGGCCGACCTGAGATCAGGTATCAGGTATCAGG